>NZ_JAKUFY010000080.1:0-24125 GCF_022663675.1 Bacillus cereus group sp. BfR-BA-01355 | reverse complement strand
TTGAAATGGACCATTGAAGAAAAAGAAAAATTAACTCCCGAACAAATACTGGATGTATACAGTATAAAGTGGCTAAAGACTCACAGATTAGCGTCTCCATGTCAATTAATGTGGGGAAATAGTCCATTTAAAATGATAAACGACTTATATCAAGGTCGCTTTAAAGAATGGGAATTCAAAGTTACACCAGTTGGCTTTTGGTCCAAATGTAAAGCACTAGAAGCCTTAAGATGGACCATTGAAGAGAAAGAAAAACTGGATGAAAAACAGCTATTAAAAGTATTTAATCAACGATGGCTCATAAAACGAAAATTACGGACACCCTTACAACGCTATTGGAAAGGAAGCCCCTACGGGATGCTTATTGCTTTATATCCAAATCGTTTTTCTAAAGGTATGTTAAAAGGGTATTGTAATAATTAAAGTGGAAATGTAAGTATGCAGAGACGCACTTTGGTGTCTCTTTTTAAAATCCTATGTAAGTACATTCTTATGTGCCTATCGCTTTATTTATCGAAGAAAGTGAATCTGTTAAATTATTTCCCAATCCATCTCGTCAAAGCCATACCAAGAAACCCAGCGCCCATCCCTATCATCCACCCAGTTTGGGCGCCCCCAAACATAGATCTCACTCCCGCGCCAAGAAACGTACAGCCCACGAATACTCCCCCGGATGCCTCAGTTCGGTCGTTCCATACTTCATCCCCACCCTTTCTTTACAACATATACTATATGCAAGCTAAAATTTCTAGCTTATGAACTGTTCATTTTCTCGACTATAACTATATGTTTCATATCCATTACTTACAGGTCCAAATGTCATTTTTACATCAATTCGTTACTTAACTTCATTGGTTACTTTTTTTCATCTTATAGAAGATTATTTCTCAACACATAACACATGGAATTAAATTACTAGTAATGGTAATATAAAGGAACCTTCAATTGTTAACTGTTGTTCCCTTTTTGAAAGTCCTGTCAAAAGACAGGACTTTTTAAATTTACTTCCTACTAATTTGGCTTTTTCGTTAATATCCTTTCACCTTTACATCAGACAATTAAACGATATTGGTGAAGATTCATCAGATTTTAAGTTCCTCTTTCCTTATTAAACTGCATGCTTAAATATTTGGTTTTCAACTTACATTCAAATAACAAAGTGTTCACTTTTTCGATACATTTATGAAACATTCTTATGATATATTAATTATATTCTTTTTATAAATCGTATCGTTCAGTAGAAAATTCCTAGTCCCCTCTAGGAATTTTTCATCTGCAAATAGCATGTTTGTCAGTTCTTTCGCACATCCATGTATAGATAACTATACATTAAAATATTATAATAAAAAATGATTTTATGTAGTATCATATACGACTTTTTCTTTGCTTTTAGGACTCGTACTCAATTGTAAGGGTCATTTTTTTGTTCAAATAAAATATCTATATAGAGATAACGACATTCAAGTAAGTATTTGATAAATTTCGAAGAGGATATACTGAAAGATAACGATTGTATATCCTTTTCATTGGTTCCTCTACCTGATAAACCTTACAAATTTGTAATACTATTGTCACCTTAATTGATAGTAAATTGGTTAATGTTGGTTTATTATACAGACTATTCTTCAAACCGTCTTAGGGGGAAAGCAGTTTTTTATTTTTTCAATAGTACTTACTAAGTATTTCTGTTAATATTTAGTTACCGATATGTGTATCAACCGGCCTGTGCTTCTGTACGGGCTTTTTTGATGCTTTCACGCATCGTAATATCCAGGAACCTGTCTACTAGGCAGTGCATTCTACTAGATTCCCGGATATTAAGACCAACAAAAGCCTTTTCTATTAACTATATAAAGACAATTTTACAAACATAATCCCTTATAGCTTCTATGGATCATCAACTTTTTCATGATTTTTATCTGAGTTTTTCATATTCATATTTCTGTAACATCTATATATAAAGTTTTAAAATATTATGTGTTAAACTTATAGCATTCCAAGAAGTCCTTTACTTTTAGAATCGACAATTCTTCAATACCCTTAGTCTTGCCCTGCATCCCCTGCAGGGCTTTTATCATTTAGCTAGAATTGATAAAGATTTCTTCAACCTTATCTGTGCTGTTATTTACACCTCTAGCTCTTAAATTCTTTGTGAGCCACAAGATTTTCTTCCGTTCATATTCATCTCTCTGCTATTTATCCGTTATTTTCCATCCTTAATAATCCGTTTATTGATGCGTTCCATAATTTTATCCCTAATTAGATTTTCAATAACAACCTCTATTTTCCTAAAATTCAATCAAATCTTTATAAATTTCTAATGAGTATTAATTGATAGGAATCCCACAGCATAAAATGGAATTTATTCTCAAAAGTTATTAATTATTCTATCTGTCAAACTATTAGTTTATCTCTTCTTCATATTTTAATTGTCTTTTGACCACGATCAAACAAATAAAATACACAAATAGGTAAGGAGCATTAGTATGATTATACAAGAAAAATTATCTTTTTCAGATTTAGATTCATTAGATTCAACTACAGACTCCATAATGGATGCATTTAAAGATCTTTATGGAATACTTCCTGACGAAATTGCATTAAATAATGAGACGTTTCCAATTCATAATAAGCCTGCTATTACTGAACGTTATGATCACGCTTGTTATAAAATGCTGGGCCCTTTTATATTTCGAGATCTTGAAGAACCTTCAATAAATGAAATAACCCTAAAGGAACAATTTGTATGTAATCCTAATAATGAAGAAAAAGAGATTGTAGTGACCATAGAAGAACAATGGGTAAATATACAATCTTGGACTTCGAAATCTATTACAGGTTTAACTTTAAAATCAGATCTCATCATTGCAGGTAAATTTCAATCGGGTAATGAATTTAATATTTCAACTTTTGTAGGCGAAAGTAATTCAAAATCAATTCATATCTCTCCTTCAATTGAACATTCTATTAAAGTACCTCCAAATAGCAAAATAAATATAGCAATGATAGGAACATTAATTACTGAGGTTCTCCATTTCCAATCAATTATTACGGTACAAGGCATGTTTGGTGCATGTTTTCCACGTATGGTTCGTGGACATTATGTTGGATTTAAAAGTGCCGGTCACATCCTAAATAAAACATTTGGAGTAATTGAAGGATCTATTAACAATACAGTACTTCAGGATATTGAAATGGATATTAAAGGGATAGAACCTTATTCCTATAAACAAAAAGTGATCAAGTAGTAAAGTTGAAAAACAAAAAAATATACTGTTTTTTGATTCTATATCATATATAGATCAATAGAATAAGGAAACGGAAAAATCTATGGCTAATCGTACTTCAAAATCACTGAATGGAGGAAAATCAATTGTCAAACAAAAATGAGTTAAGTTTTTTCATTATTAGATTAGTATTAGGGTTAACTTTTTTTGCTCATGGACTCACAAAATTTCAAGATGGCATTCATAATACGGAAAATTTCTTCAACAGCCTAGGAATATTCGATTGGCTTGCATATCCAGTAGCAATTCTTGAACTAGTGGGTGGAATTTTAGTTATTCTGGGGCTTGGTACACGAATTATTTCAACCTTATTTTCTTTACTTATAGCCGGAGCTATTATTACTGTGAAATTTGATCAAGGATTTATAGGAGGGTATGAATTTGATTTATTATTATTGGCTGTTTCTTTATTTTTTGTAGTAAATAACAGCCAATCTATATCATTAGATAAACTCCTATCGAATCGTAATAATAAACAACAACGAACTCTATAAACATAAAGTTTCTCCTTAACACGTAAATTTTTATTTTGCGAAGAAGCTTATTTATATGAATTACTCAATTTAGATCCGAAAAAAATAAAAAGAATCCCTTATATTTTGAAAAAGTTTTTTCAAAATATAAGGGATTTATAATTTACTTTTAAATTATTGTATAAAAGGACTTCAACTTTTGGTTACATAAATACCTTCTTATCTTTTTTAAAACGCTCTGTATGCATTTTCTCAGTTGTTAATACCACTTTCTGTGGAATCTTATATAATGGTAGTTTATCTTTACAGAACTCTCTTAATCGCTTTCTAAATTCACTTACACTTTCATTTGTACTTAATTTAACCACAGCCTTAACCATTTGCCCTGTGATTGCATTTTTTTCACCAACAACAGCAACCTCCTCTACTCCATCCATTACCTGTATTACATTTTCAACTTCAGCTGGAAATACTTTTTCTCCGCCAATATTTATAATCTCTGATTTTCTTCCTAAAATTTTAATATAATCTTCATCTACTTCCACCATATCTCCTGTCATAAGCCAGCCATCTTGAGTAAATGGACTTGGAGCATTAATATAGCCAATCATTGTAGACATTGATTTGATCTGCAACATTCCATCCACTACTCTTGACTCAATATTCTTATCGCTTAGTTTGATCCACAAAGAATCATTCGATTTAGATTGTGAATATAAAACTCCATATTCTGACAACCCATACATTTGTGTAATTTTAACATGAGGGAATATTTCGTTTATTTTACTTAGTGTAGCCTCAGGCATAACTTCTGATCCATAAGAAATGGTCTGCAAACTATTTAAATTATACTTTTTATAAACCTCACTCAGTATAAGTAGATTTATAAAAGTTGGTGATGCGGGTAGAGCTTGTACTTGATGTTTCTCAATCATGTTACATACTCGATTAGGGGTACGATCATCAATAATTACCAAACACCCTGAGCTGGAAATAATTTGGAATAGAGTATTAACTCCTCCAATGTGATCAAATAACATAAATGGTATAACACGTTTTGCACTCCTTGCGACACTGTACTTCTTTTGAAGTAATGTAAAATCATGTACAATTGCTTTACTACGTCCAGTTGTACCAGATGAAAACAATACTAATCCTGGATGTTTTAACTTTTTCAGTTGTAATAATAATTCATTTTGAATGTAATCTCTTTTTATATTGATTATTTCAAAGCTTTCCTTTTCAACTTTAATTACATTTTCTAATTCAACTATTTCATAGTATTCTTTCTTCTTACTGTCAACCAATGAATTTAATATTGGTACTACAGTACATCCTAATTCAATAAGTGCTAAAAACATTGCTATAGAGTATGGAGAATAATCCGCTTCCAAAGAGACTATTGTATAATCCATCTTTCTATGTTCATTTAACTCCCTTGTATAAATCTTTATTTGATTTAGAAACCACTCATATGTGTAAGTTTTATCCTCCCAAACTATAGCTTCGCATTCTTTATTCATTTCAAATCTTTCAAATAAAAAATCAATATGCATACCTAACCTCCTTTAAAATTTTCTCCTTTAATATTTTGTTATGTTAGTGATTTTAATTGTTCCTGGCATTCTAAAATATACGCAACTAATGTTTCTATTGTTTTAAATGGGCTATTATGTTGTGACATTGTATCTAAATTCACCAAATCAACTGATAAACTCAATTCATCTTCTAAGCCTTGTTCAATACTTACCAATAAAGATACCAGCCCTAACGAATCTAAATACCCCTCCCAATCATAAAGATGTGCTTTCAAGCCTTTTTCAAGATCAATTTTATTTTCAAGATTTTCATTCACTTCTTCAACACAGCACAATACGATTTGAATAATCTTTTCTTTATTTGTATCTTCCAAGTAAATACACTCCTTTTTATAATAAATCATCTTTTTACTATGAAGATTTCCTTCCGGCGATTGTAGTAGTATATAACATGAACACTAAATACACTTATTCTTCTACTGATAAAGTTTGTAAGTATACGTAGTAGCCTTACTCTACTTCTCTCAATTATCTTTTCCCTATTAAGACTGAAGACTATAATTATGTTGCAGAAGAAATAAAATATTTTCATGTAAGACACACTCTCTATTAATAATATCCATCATTATCAAATTAAAAGATTCGAGATCACTTAAGTTACTATCTTTTTTTAATAATTTAATATGTGCAATCTTATATAGTCTTTCCCATGATTGTTTTATATCCATTAACTCACTAGTAATATGAATAAATTTATCTTTAAATAACTCGTTCATGTCTATAAGTAAGTCATATAAAAAATATCTACTCCATCTCATATCAAATAAACATTTCAAATACAAAGGAAACATATTTCTTTGTTTATGAAAATCTTCATTTATATTTTCTTTAAGTTCAAGGGCTGCAATCTTACCAAAATAATATATCTTATTGTTTTTTTGCATAACTAAACCTCGAACATACTCACTTGATATTTTTTTTAGTGTTCTTAAAAAAATATCTCTAAGATTTTCCATGCTTATTTTTTCTTGTATAATTACATCAATTGATGAGTAAGGTGAAATCCTTTCTATACCTTTTGCTTGAGCCAATTCAGGTATAGCTTTTCCTCCTTTCCAAAAAGAATGGAACTCCTCCATTGATATCTCACCCATAAATTTATTAGGAACTGGATCTTGAACAAATACTTTATCGTCTGTAAGTTTGTTAATTGCGAGGTAATGGTCTGTAACATATTTATCCGTATGGACATCTATATGACTTTTTATAAATTTGGGGTTCAAATAATCATTACTATATGGTAGAAAAAAGGTGCTTCCTAAGGCAATAAATACTTCTTGACGATTCAAACATTCTTTTATATATTGAAGCCCCTTTTCGAAATTAGAATATACATGTTTCTCCATACGAAATGTTTGATTATATTCTAACAACTGTGTATATCTTGCTACAGAAGGTACCGATGTGATAGTATCCATACGATATGATGGTATACTATATAACTCTTCATTCGCTATTAAACTCATGTAACTAACGCTACCCATACTTTTTAATTTATCGTGAAGAATTGGTATATAGCATGAATAATAATAAGGGACATCAAAAGTTGGAATTAATTCTTTCATTTTCACTACAGCACTCACCCCATATTTATTTTTTTACAGCCCTATCCAGTTCTCAACAGTATAATTCAACTGTAAGTCCTTAGTAGCTTTAAATTTTCTATTTGGAATAGGTTGTCCTAATTTATCCACTTCAAAGAGCCTAAAGCCTCTTGAAAACTTAAACCTGCATGCAAGGTCCCTTGGCACTTTAAAATTCCCTGCAAAACGATTTTTTTCTATTCTATCTAGTATCATGCCTACACTCATATAAATTCGTTCACCAACTGGTGTATTTTCAGGTACTTCGACTGTTACAGAAACATCTACAAATTCTGATAATGTTTCTATTACCTTATATTTTTTAGGTATTCCTTTTACACCTTGTGTCACAAAGGTAACTTCGGCTTCTCCTATTTTCTTAGGTATAATTGTTCCATCCCCCATAACCTCTAGCACGTCTGGGTTATCAACTAAAAATACACCATCTAAAACACTCATTTCAAAACCACTATCGTACGTAACAATTGGATTAATTTTCACTTTCATTCCAGTTAATCCAACTACATCTCGACCATCTAATATAACATTAACTATATTGCCAACATCTCCAAAGAAATATATTAATGGTAGATGCATACGTTCTCCCCAGTCTTTCTCAAAATGTGCACCATTTGGATCCTGATAAAAAATTAAATCACCTCTATATTTGTAACCATTTTCCAATAAAGTTTCTGCAATATCTCTCACATGTTTTACCAAGAAAAAACCTTCCGCACTACCTATATCCATCCATATTTTTAAGTCTTTTTTTCCTTCATACATTTCATATAATTTTAATTCCGAATGATCATCTTCAACTTTCACAAAGAATGGAGATAACATCCCAATTTTCCCAAACACTTCAGGATTGCGGAAACCAATATTATAAGTTGATAAACCACCTGCTGATGACCCTATTAGAGCTGTATTTTCAGCATTAGTCAATGTTCTAAAATTTTCATCAATGTAAGGTTTCACCTCATTGATTATAAATTTTTCATATAATAACCCAGAGCATTCAATATGTTTATCTGGTGAAATGAAATGACAAAACTCATTATTTTCTATGATTCTTTTATGTGCTATACCTACTATTATTATCTCTTGAATTTTACCTTCATAAATTAGCATATCAGTCGTCTTGTGGACATTCCATGATTCATCATTTTTTATTACTGGCTCAAACAAGCGCTGCCCAGCATGCATATATAATACAGGATACTTTTGGTACGAATTGCTTTCATAACCAGGTGGTAAATATATAAATAATTTTCTACTATTCTCAAGTATTTCAGAATGAAAATTTTCAATCGTAATCACTTTAGAAGCTCGTTCCATAGTAACCTCCAACTTTCTATTTTTCACTTGCATTAATACAGTTCTCTTCAAATTTTTTAGCTTTAAATCCTTATCCTTCATTTTAATTACAATTGTAAAAAAAGTAGCCCCCTATAGTTAAGACTCCACCAAGATAGTTTTTTCTGCAGTTTGCCACTTTACAACCACTTCTCCAGTTCCAAAACTCGGGGTCCGATACTTATGATTCTCTCCGCCTTCAATCAATAGTGTTTTATTGATCTTTCTAATAAATTTAAATTCAAGCAAGGTATCAGCCGGAACACTTATATCTAAATAACCCGTAGGAAATTGATACATTATTTGATTAAAAAATGGCCCTACTGCCTTGCAAGGATTCATATTTCCTAATGAATATGTGTTCCCCATTATAAAAACTTCACTTTCTGGTATTTCATATCCATTTTCAATAACAAATCGAATACAAACTTGCTTTGTATTGAAGACCTCTACATGTTTATAGATATTACTCCTAGTTCCTGTATCTGTTACAACAGTAATTTCATATTTACCATCGTTCACTGCTGGAACTTTTACTTTTATACTAGTATGTGACCATGAAACAACTTCCGCCTCTTTTTCCTCAAATAATACTGATCCTTTTTTAGAAGTAAAGCCACATCCTTCAATACAAATTATTTGACCAACTGTTGTCATTTTATGTCCCACAGTTCCTATTAAAGGTATACTATTTACTCCTTTATGGTGCCAAACATGTACTGACCCAGGTCCAAGCCATAATGAATCTATATTATTATTTTCAACTCTAATTGCTTCACCATCTAAAAGGCCATCCAATATGTCCTTATACTTTCTAGAAGGAAGAATTGTTTTAACATCTTTTATTTCATATCCTTTTGTTAAATTTCGATTCAACGCTATTAATACCACATCACTTCCAAAGTACCTTTCATATACATAAATATCATCCGTTATATATCTTTCTTTGGTATTTCCATATGGAAGTGCATAATTTAAACTACGAAGCGAAGATAAAGATTGTATTATCTTAAAGTTATCTGTATTCACATCAAAAGATTCCATTTGACCACGATTGTTCGGATCTCCATTTCCAACCATATACTGCTCTGTACCATAGTATACAGAAGGTATTCCCCTTGAAGTTAACAAGAATGCTAATGATTGTTCTATTCTACGTTTACTTTGTCCATTAATGTGAAAACGGTCCATATCATGATTATCAATAAAAGTAACAAGATTATTTACATCATTATAAATTTGATATGTTTCTTCAATCATTTTGTGTAACCCATGCATGGAATCCATTCCATCTCGAAAAACTTCACGTACTTTATGAGCAAAACTAAAGTCTAATAAACTCATACCACTATTATTTGCAAAATGAACATTTCTATGGTCATACTCATTCGGATTGATATACCATTCACCAAAAATAAATACTGGTCTATAATTATAGATTGAATTTAGCCAACTTTTTTGCCAGCCATATGACATGTGTTTTACTGCGTCAACTCGTATACCATCTATTCCTTGGTCTAGCCATAGTTTAATAGCTTCTTTAAAATACAAATCAATAGCTATATTTTGGTGATTTAGATCTGCAAGATCAAATAAATTACGATACACGCCATCTTCATATTCTTCAAAATCCGTCCCACCATTATGATGAAAATAATGATTGTAATCATTATCGTATCCACCAAGTAATAATCCATTATCATATAATCTACCATTTTCAGCATAGATCGCATCATCATGTAATGCAGGCGAAGTGTGATTAGGTGCAAAATCCATAATAATTTTTATATCTTTTGCATGAGCGGTTGCTATTAAGGTTTGAAAGTCTTCAAATGTCCCAAAAAAAGGATTTGTTCTTTTAAAATCACGAGCCCAATATCCATGATATGAAGTACTTCCTACCAAATCATTTATTGGAGTAAAGATATTTTCTACTGGTTGAGATATCCATAATGACGTCACACCTAGTTCAGTAAAATAATTTGTATTTAATTTTTCAATAATCCCTATCCAATCTCCACCAAAGTATTTCTTTTTATTTTTCCTAGATTCATCATATAATCCCCCTTTGGGATTATATGATGGGCATCCATTATGGAATCTGTCCGTTACAATTTGATATATTATATCTTTAGAAAAATTAACGTTGTTCCTATTCACCCTAAGCTTATCTTTTTCTTTCAAATGACAACCTCCATCCCATAGAAGCATTTACCAGCTATTTTCAAACATTTAGTACTCTACCCTTAAGTACTATTTGAAAAATAGTTAAAATATATTTCGCCCCCTAACTAGTAACTCATGTTTCGACTCAGTTTTTCATACAAAATAATGTCTACAAGTGGGTTCTATATTTGTCCTATAAACTGTACCATTTGATTTATGTCGAAGTAAGGGAAAAAATGTCATTATATAGGGAGGATAAATATAGAAAATTCTTACATAGAATTATGCTTACAAAATATAGCCCCAATAAAATACATAGACAAAACATTTTTTATTTGGTAATATTCACCTGAAAATATTTGGTAAAACTTTATGTGGAGAGGAGTATTAAAAATAAATACTAGATTATTAATAAAAATACTATTTATACTACTAATAACAATCTTATATTCCAAAATAAACTATAAAATATAAATATAGCTTCCGCTCTTACAAATATTAAAAACCTAGGGAAAAGCTGTAAAGAAATTTCAAAATAATCTGGAGAAATATTTTATTTTTAAAAATCTTATATAAAAATTAAAACATTATTGTACAGTTAAAATATTCCTTCCTAAATGCTAATTAAAATTTTCTTTATAAATTAAAGATTTACTTCTACAAATTTGATAATGCCATTAGTAGATATTTTCTAGTAATTTAATTTCATAACAATTTAAATCCACTTACATTCTAAGATTTCTATGGTTAATTTATATTGTTTTTTATTTTTCAAACATTTATGTACTTAAATCCATTTCATACCTACCATTTTTACCTCAAAATAACAATATCTTATATTAATATAGCTCTTTTACAATGAGATTCCATTTCATTAATCGTCTAATTAACTCGATTACTAAAGTTCATCACCATTAGTTTGCAAACAAATTTTTATAAATGAGTTACTTAAATTTGTGAGGTGACAATACTATGCAACAACAGGTTGAATTAGATTCCGCTCTTGCTGTTTCTTCGAAAAAGACATTATGGAAAAATCGTACATTTACTTTTGTATTTACAGGTTATACCTTATCAATGTTTGGAAATTCATTTCACAGTATTGCTTTAAACCTTTGGGTACTACAAGCAACAGGAAGTGCCAAATTAATGTCTACAATTGCCATAACTCATATGGTCATGAGCATGTTATTTTCTTCCATTGCAGGTACTGTTGCAGATAGGGTAGATCGCAGAAAACTGATGTGGATAACAGATATAATAAGAAGTCTTTTAATACTAAGCATCGCATTTTGTATTGCGATACCCGGTACCCCCTTTATTCTTATTATTATCTTAACGGCTCTTACTTCTTGTGCAGGATTATTTCAGTCTCCTGCATTCCATGCTTCCTTAGTTGATATTGTAGGAAAAGACAAGGTTCAACAAGCTACTGGAGTATTAAATGTAGCAGATAATGTATCTCGTATTTCAGGGCTAGCAATAGGAGGAGTTGTAGTTGCAGCATTTGGTGGTAGCATTGCTATCTCAGTTGACGCAGTTACTTTTATGTTATCCGCTATTTTAGTGTTATTAAGTGGAAAGTTTCCTAATTCTACAAAAAAAACAGGAATCAAAAATTCATTTCAGGAGGACCTTGTTGCAGGCTTCAAGTATATATGGCAGAATCCTTTTGCTAAATCTGTTATTATACTCTCGCCTACTTTAATCACATTTTTCACTGCTTCATTAATGCTTATTCAAGTAATGTCTGTAAAAGTGTGGAAAGCAAATCCAATTGAATTTGGGATAATTGAATCTAGCATTCCAATAGGTTATATGTTAGGTGCAGGCATTATTATCTTTTTTGATAATAAGTTATATCGACGGGGTTGGTGGATAATCCTTAGTATGGTTTTACTAGCTCCAATCTTTGTAGGGCTATCTTTTGCTCCATCTGTTCTTTATGCAGTACCATTAATTCTCCTCTTAGGAATACTTTTTTCATTTTGTACATTGCTTGTCAATGTGATTATTAAAGTTGAGGTAGATCCTGAGTTACAGGGAAGGACTTTTGGAACACTTGGTTCTCTTACGAGTATTGCATCACCAGTTGCTTTAGCAATCTCCTCATTTTTCGCTGACATATATGGTCCACCATTAATCTTATTAATAAATGGGGTCTTATTATTTATTTCAGGACTAATTGTACTGTTCTTTCTTAAATCAATTAGATCATATAAATGATTCTTTTTCGTTATAAAAAAACATTAAGTATCCAAACTTGAAAAATGCCGAAATTGTTAAGGATATCAACTCTTTCGGCATTTTTCCTATATCACTTAAGGAGAGATTTTATGCCAAAGAAAATACTTATACTCGGAACCTTTCTGATAGCGGCTAGCCTGTTAGGTTGCACAAATATAGAACACAAAGATACTCTCAACAAATTAG
Source organism: Bacillus cereus group sp. BfR-BA-01355 (assembly GCF_022663675.1). NCBI lineage: Bacteria > Bacillati > Bacillota > Bacilli > Caryophanales > Bacillaceae > Bacillus > Bacillus cereus group sp. BfR-BA-01355. The sequence continues at coordinate 11,229 of NZ_JAKUFY010000080.1, read as the reverse complement.
AAGCACCCGAAAAAGAACCAGTGGATGTAAAAGAAAAAGTTGCACTTAAACATATGACAGCAGAAGAATATTTAAAAAACTATAATAAAATTAAGAGTACTGTATCTACACAAGGTATTGAAATTCTTCCATTTAATCTTGAACTAGAAAAGAAATCCAATACATATAGGTTTTATTACCCTAAAGAAGTAGATAAATCAGATCAAGATATGAAATGGGTAAGTGTCATGTTAGGAGAAAACGGAAAAGTAATTGATGGAATTATGTATACTGGCTACGCAGATATACATACGATTAAGGCAATGATTCAAGCTGCTAACATTACATGGACTAATGAATTAGATCAGTTAATTGGTTCAATAGGAAATGAAGATTCTTCAAAAACATTGGAAATTGAAAAAGTGAAACTATCTGTTAAAGGTAATTCGAAAAATATTAAAGTTATGATAGATTCAATGAAATTAGATCCACCTCAATCCCTTTAAAACAACTATACTGCCCAATTCCTATTTAATTTCTTTAATTTTACACTATATAGAAATTTATTTAGCTTTTAATAATTAAGTCTAGCTATGAGACTATACAAAAAATCGTCAGCGCTTTTAAAAAGCAACTGACGATTTTTTTATTCTCTTACATTTTTAGTTAAATTGGCATCAACAATATGACTCTGTCTATTTATTTAATTCTAACTTCCAAAACATTATTCTATAATTTCAAAATGGTTATTGCCATTATTACCACCTGGTAATATAAATTTCACATGTTGATCTGCTGGAATAGTTATATAATGATATTGATCAGGTTTAATTAATTTGGTTGTACTTTTCCAAGTTCCTGAAGTCCAGTACGTTACTTGTGAAAAAAATGCTAGTGGCGGGAATTTCTCTGGATCAGTTGACTTATCATTTTCTGATATAATTTCAGGCTTAATTCTAATTTTCTTTCCTGCCGCATTTTTAAATTGAAAGTCATAAACAATTCCATAGTTCCCTTCAAGCGTCGGATTAGAATTTTCTAGATACCATATAGGTGCTTCGTATTCATTAACACCAACACGGGGTTGAGGATAGGCTTTACTTGTCTTTGAACCTACATAAAAGGTACTTGTTGTTACATTATCAATAACAGCATACCTTTCATCGTAATTATAATTAGCAGTTGAAGTAGTTTTATTATAATTTTTAACCTGTGTTGTTTTTATAGGATCAAAAATTTCTGATGGGCTAGAGAACTGTCCATCTGGTTTTTTCTTTGAAACAAATTGACGTAGGGTTAATTTGGCGTTCGGAATAAACTTAATTTTTCCATTAACTGCAAAAGTATCTTCTACATCTTTTTCTAATATAAATACATGTCCATCTGCTGGAATAGTAATAACTTGATCATTGTTACTATTTCCATATTGAACTATGGTACTAGATGTAATGCCCATTATATCCCATGAACCATCAGAACTAACCGGATATGCTGCATTTACAGCACTATTTTTAATTCTTATAGTTTGCGGTTGACGATCTTCATTGTGTATAGCATATCCAAATTTCAATTGATCTCCAGTATAATTTCGATTAAAAAATTCAGCACTATACTCTTGATTTGCTTCTAATATTCTTTCATTTGTGTAGTAAGCATACTTACCAGCTTCAAAATTTGATCCCATATTTAGATTATCGTATACACTTTCTGGTGCATTTGTATATATGTACTTTGCCCCGCCTTGTTTATACTTTATTTGTGTAATCATAGAAGCCTCTACTCCCCCTGAACCAGTTACTCCTAAAAACAAAAGTGACGATAGTAAAACTGCAGAAAAAACTTTTCTGTTCAAAAATACAGCTCCCTTCCATTTATTACAACTAAATCTAGCATACGCTTTACATACAATAAATGTAAATGGGATGTATAGCTGTTGTTATTGAGAAATACTGATCCAACAAAACATGCTCTTAATGATTATATATATAGTAACAACGAACTCTTTTGAACTACCCCCACTTTCACTTCTAAGCGAAGTGAAAGTGGGGGTAGTTCAATTGCCCTCATTAAGAAACGTTTAGATAAAAAAGAAAGAAATCTTTATCAGTTATGTTTTCCACCGCTACTCACAATACAAATACATCACAATAACTCCAAAACAAACGGCATATTACTGGCCAAAAAAGCGTTCACAGCCTTGCCATATTTCCTGAACTAACAAATCGTAATTAATCAGCGTTCTCCAACACTTTTCTCATCTTTTAAAACACCCTATGTCTTTATTAAACTCTTTTTCTTCATCTCACTCTTGTATTTCTTCATACATTCCCTGCCTTTCTTTGTTAACAGCTCTAACTTGATCGTAATCGTAGTCAATCGATTCCCTTTCTTCTGTTCTACGTTGTATTTCTTCGTACATACGCTGCTGCTCCTTGTAAGCTGCATCCCCCTGATCGTAATCAATTAATTCCTGTTCTTCGCCCCTAATTTGTCTTTTTCGCTCTTCTCTCTTTTGTTGTAGTTGATATCTTCTATATGCCTTTTTATCAGTAATTTTTTCACAGTCGTGCGCTAGCTCCTTCGTTTCGTCATGTCCATGTCCGCAAAAATCGTTTGGAATTATAGCACTAGATTTCTTAACAGATTCAGGATTAGGGTCTTCATGTTCTTTGCTAGCCTTCTCATCTTTAACTGCAGTATTGCTAAGACCATCTTGCTCTTTGTTCGTTACATTTCTATTAGAATCAAACTTTATAGTCATCGAACCGTGTCCACCGTGACCTAAATATATGTAGATAGAGAACAATTTAGTTGTTTCGCTGGATCCAGGCTTTCCTGCTATCACTATGACTTTGTCCGCAGACATTCCAACCTTGATTTGATTATACTGTTCTAGAGATACTGTTGATGCGTCCTCATGTACATCTTTATAATGCGGATATTTGTCATTAATTTCCTCATCTTTATTCTTAGATTCCTCCACTTGTTGTACCTTTTTTTTCTTCTTAGGTTCTTCCGTACCCTCTTCGATCTTAGGCGGATTGGACTTCTCCTCTTCTCCCTTTGCAACTTCTATAGAGTCTTGTTTCTTATATGGCTTGTAATCCCCATCTTCCTTTGTAGAGCAGGCACTGAAAATTGATAAAGACGTTGCGCTTAATAAAAGTAATTTCTTTAATAATTTCGTATTAAATTTCATGATATTATTCCTCCGTTACATATATTGAATTGAACCCCATCCTCCTATAAACGTTATCCTTTCCCTTCACATATACATCTCATATAACTTTGCATAAGCCACTTCGTTATTTAACTTACTCCAGTAATCTTCGGCTAAGCTTTTAATTATTAATATGTAAAATTCTTTATCTTTTCATTACACGGATAGCTGTATATTACATTATAATAATATCTCTTTCTCTTTTTAGCAAATATTGTTAATTTTTTCGACGTTGATTTAAAAGGGGGTGTAAAAAATGAATAAGTTGCATTTTTTAGGAGTAAAGATAAAATTTCGTTTGCAAATTAACATAATTTTCATACATTAAAACTCAACATGTTAATAATAGTTATATAATGAGGCCAAACCTTAAGTAAGATCGTTTCCCTGTTACGAGTAATGAGATAGTTTGTTTCATCTTTTTGCTTTTTTATAGAGATTACTTATATTCTAAGCACATTCGACATAAATTGATTATTTTTTTATGAATTTTCTTGAAAAATATTGTAAAATCACTCCATTTTTTCTTCTATTTTGCTATGATAGTTACAATTAAATAGGATTAGGATATTTCTATAGGATGGGGGCGTATATTATGAGTGTCTCAGTAAAAGGAAATGAGCAGTTAACCGCTCTATTGAACGACTGGTATCGATCTATGCTATCTCAACAAGTTATAAAAGCTACTAATCTAAAAAAGAAAATTGATGAAAAAATCAGTAAATTAAGCACCGAGCCAAATCAAGAACATCAAGATCAAAATTTGTTACTATATTACTCACTACTTGAATTCCGTTACAATGTCTTAACAGATAGCCTAGGTATTCAACAAAATAGCTTTGATGCTATTAGCGACTATGATATGCCTGCAGACCATTTTCTACGCTTCTATTATCACTTTTTTAAATCCATTCATTCCACTTTTATATCAAATTATACTGAGGCAGAGGAACATTATAAACTGGCAGAAAAGATATTAGTAGACATACCAGATGAACTTGAACAAGCTGAATTCTACTATAGAATTGCTACTTTTTATCATCATACCTATAACATGCTCGCTTCTATCGAATACGCAAATAAATCGAGAGCAATCTTTTCAAAGTATGAAGGCTATGAAGTAAAAACAGCCTTTTGTAATAGTTTGTTAGGTGGTTGCTGCATCTATTTAAAACAGTACGAACAAGCTGAAGAATATTTACAAAGTGCAATTGATTTACTACAAAAGAATAAGGAAGAAGATTCTTTGTTATACGTAAAAAGTACTATGGGGTGGCTGTACTCTGATCAAAGTATGTCTACTTTAGCTATTCGTCACCTTTCAGAAGTAACAGAGAAAATCCCTACACACTTCAAGGCTATCTTCCTACAAGCTAAGGAACATTATAAATTAGGAGAACAATCAACGGCTAGCAAACTCATTGTTAAGGGGTTAAAGATCTGCAGAGAAATCCATAACGAAGAATATCTACATCACTTCTTTATTTTAAAAAGATTAAACGAAAACATTCCATTGGAAGAATTAGAAAAAATTATTCAAGAAGGAATCTTATACTTTGAGAAAGAAGAGTTATGGGAATATGTTGTCGAATACGCCGAATTATTTGCCACAAAATGTAGACAGTTAGAGAACCACAATAAGGTAAGTGACTATTTCCATATTTGTTATCAAGCAAGACGAAAATTAATCGAAAAAGGAGTGTTAAAATAATGAAAAAAATCAGCTTATTTTTATCGGGTATTGCTTTCATTGGGACGTTAATGGTGGGAATTTCTCAGTTTTCTAAAACAGATCAGCTTGCTACTCATGGACATTACCCTGCTCCTTCATATATTGTTGACGATTATGGTGGTGCACCACCACAAATTTAATGTAAATGGCTTATCTGCTTGTTCAATACGCATAGAGAGTACAATACTTATTTACTATGTTATAAAATTTTTCATTTCCACTCTGTAACAAGATTCTAACATTCTCTCCTAGAATCTCAACTTAAATCTTAAATTCACCAATTAACTCTTGAAGTTCTTCCGCCATCTGTGCTAATTGTATTGCTGAAGAATTTATCTCTTCCATTTCAATATGCTTATACCTTAATTCTAAATTAAATTTCCAGCACTATATTTGCTTTTTTACAGATTTTCTGTCTTGTTCTTAATTTTGTCAAAATCCTCATATAACTATACCAAAAATACATGCTATTATGGTTTTAAGAAACTATGCGTTCCCTTAACCCTGTATCCGGCCCTGTATTTTTACAGGGCCTTTGTTTATGCAATTTATTTATATTTTGCTTATAACAACTAATCAAATCCGCTTTCATTTTAAATTATTTAAATGTCTATTGTATTTCCAATGGATTTTTTTATTTGTTGTAATATAACAAACTCCAACTTAGTCTTATCTAACCAACTTGGAATTATTATTGGGTAACTAAATAAATATTGCTCTAAACAAACATTAACACTATATACATAGTGTTAATGTTATTAATTGAATATTAGTAATAGTAAGTATAAAAATTATCAATTTACTATATCTTACATTTATGTAAAAATAGATTTATGTTAAGCTTTTTCTAAATCTTTCCCCTAATAAAGATTTGAAAGTAGCATTTCATGATTCTCCTTACTGTTAATATGCCAGGAAAAAGAACCCTATAGGGTTCTTTTTCTGTTCATTACAACCTCTTTCTACTTAATACTACTATCTTACGTATCGCTATGCATATCTTGGGCAATTCCCTTCACCTCAAACCGATAATCTATATTATGTTTAAAAATATTTCTATTAATACAGCTTGATTCATTTAATTGTTATATATAGAATTATAGTTAGATCTATCTGGCCAATCTACATTCAAATAGATTCTCATTTTAACATGACATAAATTCATTAAATATATAGGAGTTTAATATGACTGTAACTACATACAATTTATACGAATACAAAGATTACTGGAATGATTTTGAGATCCGTGAATACTTAGAGTTTCTAGATCTATTTAAAGCAAGATTAAAATTCTACTGTGATTGTGGATTTTACATTGGTATAGATACAAATTTAATTATGGATTTCCCCGTTATTTTAGATTTAATAAAATCAAAAGATAAGTTATTAATTAGCCGCAAAGTATATGATGAGTTAGATGGTTTGAAAAAATCCAGCAATAAAGCAGGTAAACAAGCTCGTTACGCACTACAGAAATTAGAAGAATATCAAATTTCAAACGGATCTATTTCTTTTTTAAAAACAGATAAAACTTTTACTGAATCATTAAATCTTCAACCTGAATCACCTGACGACCTAATTATTGCGAGCTATATAAAAGAAAAAAATCAAAATGATAAAAAAGTTTTATTTTTATCAAATGATCGTGGAGCTCGTATACTTTCACGAAGTGTCAATTTAGATAACTTTGAACTCACAGAGGATCTTATTATACCTTGTGATGAGGAAGGATTAGTACTTATTGAATACGAACATTTTCTGGAATTTTTTGAGCAAGATAAATTGGGAGGAAATTATTCTTCTATTGAAAACAATCCTTATTACTATCAACAATTTTAAAATTTTTATTTATATCATAGAGAATACCGTAGATTCACAGATGAAAATGATAAACTAAATCCTTTAGATCTTTTGAATTCCACTCTCTCACCATTTCATATAGAAAGAAAAAAAAATGCTGAAACATTTGGCTATCAATTTATAAAAAACTATGGAGAAAACGAACAACGTTCATATGATACTGCTTTTAATACTATCTATACCCCTAAGCTGCCATTTGAAACAGAATATAAATATGATCATAGTTTTTTAAAGGGAATTGACTGGTTAGAAAGGACAAAAAAGTTTTTACATAAACAAGGGGGATTATCCTTTATACCTACAATAATGACTTTTAAACATACCTTTATTCAAGCCATACAAGAACATCATGAAAAGGGTGGGTATTTTTTTATAGATGAAACTATATACAAGAGGTTTCCAATTATACTCAAGTTAATTCCAGACATTTCAAATTTGTTAATAGATGAGTCTACATATCATTCATTACAAAAAGATCCAATTTACATGACATTAAAATATTGTGTTGAAAAAGAAATTATTACGTTTCCATTTTCTCTAGAATCTACAAACATAAATAACGAATCCGGAAAAGATACAAAAAAACAAATTACAGAGGAATTAATTTTATCTACCCTTAGTTACCACGATAGGCAGAAAGATATTCTTGTACTTTCAAATAATGTAGAATTAAGAAATATGGCACGTTCTTTTCAATTCCAAGTATATGAACCTCCTTCAGAAAAAATCTTTTGTAAACCAATGCAGCTCTTATTTCAAGCTACAAAAGAACAATTAATGCGCTTATATTACACAGATTTATAATTTAAACTTGATTCTCATAAGAAAGCCCCACCTTTCTATAATTGAAAGGTGGGGCTAAAAGTTGATTTAAATTTCTTGTACTATGTTGTTTTACTTATTATACTTTCATTAAAATATGGCATATCTACATCTAGCGAGACAGGTATATTCCCATGGATATATTCTACATTTTTTGCCTTTGATTCACTTGTAATTTCTTGATACTCCTGCTCTCTACCAATTGGTTTATTGAGTCTTGGACACCAATATACAGGTCTCTCAATTGGTCTCTTACTTTCCTCTAATTTTTTTGCTTCTTCTAGCATTTTCTTTCTACTTTTTCTTACTACGAAAGCTACATAAACAAACACGCATAGTATTATTTTCGTAAGCATCTTAATTCCTCCTTTAAATTCAGATAATCCCTCATCTATTTAAACATAATTTCCTAATATTAAATATAAACGATTATAAAAGTTATATATGTAGGCTTGTTCTATTTCCCCCTACATATATAATAATTTTTTAAGAACTAATTTTAAAAATACGGCCCTAGCATCCTAACTAAAAACGATTTTATCATTTTCTGACAGAATACTACTTCCTCAAGTGTGTGAAGGGCGCTAGCCCAAGGGTATGTGGGGGATAAATTTCGGTAATAAAAAGCTTGCAAAAGCGATTAGTGACATGTCTTAGTCACAATTTCGAAAAATGTTGGAATATAAAGCTAAGTGGTATAGCAAACAAGTGGTTGTGGTAGCTAAAACATTTACTTCTAGTCAATTATGTTCCAATTGTGACTAAAAAAACAAAAATGCTAAAAATCTAACCATTCGAGAGTGGAATTGTCCTTCTTGTAGCACACATCACGATAGAGATCAAAACATAGCGCTCAATCTTACAAATGAAGCGATTCGTCTTTTAAGCTTAGAAACTACGGGGATCACTTGCTTAATTAGAAACCGTTAGGTTTTTGTACTTAGGAATTTCCCAATTCAAACAATCCGTAAGGATATTAGTTGGTGAGTAGTTCAATAAATACTTCTATACTATATTGCTTAATATCGGAAACGTGTACTAAATTATACGCTTTTTTTATTCTATTAAAGCAATTATCTATTTCTTCTTTTTCCAAGATAAATTTACTAGATTCATAATCCTCTAATTCTGAATCATCTATTTTCCGTATTAAGTCAAACTGAATCATTTTCTCTAAACTCTTTCCACTATAAGCCCCTAAAGTAGTGATTATACAGTCTAATAATTCTTTATCTGTTTCAGTTAAATATTTTATTTCCTCACAATTCACCTCAAGATTATCGTACTGATATACTTTGTATCTATCAAGAATTACCCTATATACAGGACCACGCGTTCCTATTTCACAATCCTCTTCAAACAAGTATTTCCCAGTAAAAACCTTACAAAATCCTTGTGCATAGTATAAAAGCCTTTGCAGAGCTAAAGGCGTTAAATCATCATTTTTAGATAGTATATATTGAGTAACTTCTTCAATTTTCGTTCCCTTAGTAAAAGTATTTTCCTGCAGTTTTGCAATTGCCTCTTTAGAAACCTTATATGCTTTTTGAGTAATTAAATCTTTATTTTTTTCCAAGGTATCTAGCATAAAAGATGGTTCACTACCTAACCGCTTCAATATATCCGAGTACTGCTTTGTTGGAATATCTCCATTTATATACCTTGTTAAGGTAACTTCACCCCAACCTAACAGTAAAGATAGCGGCCGCTTTCCAATCTTATATTTTTCTAAAACCTCATTTATTTGGGAAATAGTCACTAACTGTTCCTGCTTTCTATATACATGATCTAACTGTTCTAAATTATAATCTCGAATCTCAGAAACAAATATGTTCGATTCACACTCTTTACAGAATGCTTCTTTACCAATGTAACGATATTCCTTTCCTCTAATACCTCTCATTTTGGAAACATCTTTAACAGAATAATTTACCATATCACGACAAAACTCACAGAAAGTTAACATTAAAACACTCCTTTATTTTAAAACCTTAAGTCACTTATCTTTATCTAAAAAGATAAGTGACTGGTTTATTTCTTTTATGAAAAGAAATAATAATTATATATTTGTTTTCATTTTTATATTTAATTAAATTCGTTTTAATATATATTTCTACTAATTCCTTTTCTCCCCAATAATCCAACTCATATTGTGGACAAAAAATATACAATTTTTCATGAGCAAATTTAGGATTTTTATTATCAACTGCGTAACAAAAATCACGCGCTTCAATATTAAGAAGAATTTCTTTCTCCTTACATTTGTCAATTTTATAATCCTCTATAAAACCAATATTTTCTTCCCTTTTTTCATTTTGAGAAATCATATAATGGTCACTTTTAAGTAATTCTTTAAATTCTCCTATGTATTGCTCAATCTCTTTAAGTGTAAAATTAATGTGTTTTTTCGTTTCTCTATTTCGAAAGATTGTACGCATTTAAATTCTTTCCCCTTTCAAATCATACCTTACATTCACTAGAAACACAATAAAAAAACGTATCAATTGATACGTTTTTTTATAAAGTAGACTTCACCCTATGCCTCTTATAATAATTACATTCATGCCATCTACAAAACTTCTATATAATTATTTTCCTATAACTCGCAAATCCATTAAGGTATCTATCCTAATGTCACAAAGTTATTTAACTTCTGATAAGCCAAACCTTTATTTAATAAAAAGCTTGTTTAGCTTATCTCACAAAAAAATCTCTTTTATCCTTTCCACTCTCATGATATACAAATCAATTAATTCATTTGTTCTTTCCCCCTAAACAAAATTTCTTTTTTTATTTGTTATTGTAAAAACAACTCGATGTTTTGATCTATTTGAAACCAAATAAAAAAAGCTTCCCTAAGTCGATTAATTATGCACATAGCAAAATAAGCTATTTACACTAATCGGCTCAAAGAAGCCCTCTCAAAATTAAAGTAAGAACAGAACTTACTTTTACAACTCAACCATTACACAAGGTATGGGAATAAACGGAATCAAATAAACTGACTTTACAACTATATATTACGTTATAATATTATCATTTTCAAGCGTATTGTATTAATTCCTATAGCGATTCTACTGTAGGAATATCAGCTGGCGCCCAATATAAATTATTTAAATCTTTAACACGAACCCATTTTAACTCTGTATGCTCAAGAGCTTTAGGTATACCTTCAAGGATTTGCGCTTTATATGTAGTCAGATGAACAATGATAGTTTCATACTCATATTCAATTTCCTCTACTTTCTCATCTACAGTAATACTACATCCCAGCTCCTCTTTAATCTCACGAACCAGTGCTACTTGCGGCTCTTCTCCGTTCTTTATCTTACCACCTGGAAATTCCCAGTAATTCGGTAAGGTCATTGTAGGAGAACATAATGCACATAAGACTTCATTGTTTTCATTAAAAATCACCGCACCAACAACTGATATCCTTCTCTTCATAATTACTTATTCACTTCCTTATACAATTTAGTTAATACTCAATATCTTATTTGGATTAGGATTTTTGAGAAATAACTTTAGTGATACATTAATTCTTCTACTAGTAGATACTTGAAACAAACCATTTTAAAAGCTGAAACAGCTAGAACATCTCTTCATATTAGCGTAC
>NZ_JAKUFY010000079.1:0-24622 GCF_022663675.1 Bacillus cereus group sp. BfR-BA-01355 | reverse complement strand
AAATTATATCAACAATAAAAAAAGGCTGTTCCAGATGAACAGCCTTTTCTTTATTTACTTGAAATCTCTTTATTGTTTTGAACGTCTAACGGAGCTCGCTTCCCTATTCCAAAAGCATAGAAACTAATTGTAACGATAGCTAAGAAAATAATACCTACAACTAGTGAAATACGAGTATCATCGTTAAACCACATTCCGATTAATACCATAATTAAAAAGGCAATCGTTAAATAGTTTGTTACAGGAGCAAATGGCATTTTGAACGGATGATCTTTCATCTCTGCTCCCTTTTCTTTTCTAAAACGAATTTGACTAATTAAAATGACGAACCATGGTACCATACCAGGAAGTACGCTCGCACTATATACATATACGAATAAATTTTTCGGTGCAATATAGCTTAATACAACACCAACCGCTAAACCGATAATTACGCCAACTGTACCAAATAAAGGTACACCATTTCCAGAAAGTTTTGTGAAATATTTTGGTGCTTGTCCATTTATCCCTAACGTATAAAGCATACGTCCAGCACTATAAATACCACTATTACAACCAGACATTGCCGCTGTAATTACAACGAAGTTAATAAGTCCAGCTGCTGCCGTAATACCAACTTTCGCAAAAGTCGCTACGAACGGGCTACCAATTGTACTTAATTGATCCCACGGATACACAGTTACAATAACGAAAATAGCACCAATATAGAATATTAAAATACGCCAAATTGTACTTTGAATTGCTCTTGTAAGTGTCTTCTTCGGATTTTTCGCTTCACCAGCAGTAATCCCGATTAATTCCACACCTTGATATGCTCCAACTACAAGTGATAATGCAAAGAAGAATCCTGAAAAACCACCTGTAAAGAAACCGCCATTTGACCAAAGATTAGATATACCAATCGCTTCTCCACCGTTACCAATTCCGAAGAAAATAAGACCAAATCCCGCAATAATCATTAATAGAATCGTAACGATTTTAATCATCGCGAACCAAAATTCAAATTCACCAAATGACTTAACAGAAATTAAGTTAGCTGCACCAAGAATGACCATGGCAATTATACCTGGTATCCAAGCTGGTAAATCCGGGAACCAATATTGCATATACGCTCCAACCGCGATAATTTCTGACATCCCAACGATAACCCACTGGAACCAGTTACTCCACGCTGTCATATAACCAGCTAGCGGATGAATATACTTATGACCGAATGTCGCAAATGAGCCTGTACTTGGCTCCATATACAACATTTCTCCCATGGCACGCATAATGAAGAAGATAAAAATACCTGCAATTGCATAAGCAAGCATTACTGACGGACCTGTCCATTTAATTGTGCTGGCTGACCCCATAAATAAACCAACACCAATTGTTCCGCCTAAAGCAATCATTTGAATATGACGTGCTTCTAAACCTCTTTTCAATTCTTTGTTTGCCACTTCACTTCCCCCTCTTAGATGATTCATAGCCGCATTTTAAAACAAGATGCTTTCCCCTAATTCCTTTCGGCCCTGAAAATGATGAAGCAAACGTCATTTTACACTAGCTTTAAAGCTATCCTAAAATCGTTTTGTGCTCCTAATAAAATTCTCAAAACCTTCATCTTCCAATATTCTATAAATCTTAAAATTACTTACCTTATATTAATTCATTAATCTGAAAAATTCAATTATTTTTTCAATAAATTATTATACATAAGCCTGCTTAATTTTTAACTAAATTAACAATAAAATACATCTATTCAATATGATTCCGGTATGAATATTATTACAATATAAATAACCAAGGATGGCATTTCTTCCTCGGTTTCACATCTCATGTACTTCAATCTTCATAGTTGATAACGTGATTTCCCAAACGTTAGATTCATATACCAATCAGAAATTTAATATATTAATAAATTACTAACTTCTTTAGTCCAGTCCAATTTTGAGGCATAAAATATAAAAGAGTCTCATTTTTAATGAGACCCTTTTACCATTTCATATTTAAATTGCTTTTGAAGTTTGTTTACCTAAAATAAACACTTTAGTAAACACCATCATAATAACTACAATAACCAGAAAATAAAGTGGCATCACCAGTAACGAGCCTGTATGCAGCTGACTCATTCCCAAAATTGTCACCGTTACAATTATATAGTACCCTAAGCTAAACAATGCACCAGCTGTACCAATAACATCTTGAAAATCTACTAATGCTAAACTTAAACAATTAGGTAACGCTACTCCAATTCCTAATAGCAATATAAACATCGCTACTAAAAATCCAATCATATATATTATATTTGGATTTGATCCAACTGAAGTAATAATAGATAAAACGACTGCTCCACCTGTCATTACAAGACAACCGATATATATAATTTTCTCTGGCTTATAAGTAACCAGTAAACGTTTTGAAACTTTCGCTCCAACAATAGAAGCAGACGCAACAACAATTCCTAAAAATCCATACGTACTGGGTGATAACTGAAAGTATTCGATAAAGATAAACGGTGCTTCTGCATAATAGCTAAATAAAACACCATTTGCTCCTCCAATTAATAGCCCATATGTTACTACTTTCGGATTTGTAATTAATCTTTTCAATACTGAAAAGACATTGATTTTATTTGTCACTGAGTCTGTTTTTGTTTCTGGAAGAGAAACAAACGTATACAGAAAAATCCCGACACTCATAACAACTAAACTTAAAAATACTATTTTAAATCCAAACATTTGATCAAGAAAGCCCCCAACTAGCGGGCCTATCGCTGGTGTAAAAGCAATGACTGCCGAAATTTGAGCAAACATAACATGGCGTTTATGCCCATCTACACTTTCCCGAAGAATCGTTTGTGTAACCACGGATCCTGCACTTGCTCCAAACGCTTGAATAAAACGACTTAGCAATAAAACTTCAATGGAATTTGCAATAAAGCACAAGAAACTCCCAACGCCATATACGACAATTCCAAGTAACATCGCCCGGCGACGACCAATTATATCTGATAACCAACCAATAAAAAATACACCTAACGCAAATCCAGCAAAATACACACTAAGTGTTAACTGCACCTCATTATTACTTACCTGTAATGCCTTTGAAATGTCTGGTAAAGATGGTGTGTAAATCGTTTCACTAATTTGCGGAAATGCGACAAGAACAATCATTAACAAAAGTGATGGTACCGAGACTTTTTTCATTTTTCATACCCTCCTATAACTTTGAAAATCTCAGAAGTAAAAAGACTTTCCTAAGCTATGGAACAGGAGGGGCCATTATAGAAATCCGGTCATAAAACAACAAAGAAAACACCTCAATTACGTATGTTAATACTTATAGGAGGGTAATATTAACATTGATTTTAAAACATACTTTTTCAATTATATTACATATTACTTTTATTTTTCTAGTATTAACGTTCAAATGTTCTTTTTATATTAGTGAACAACTAATACACCCCATAGAAGATAACAACTTGATATAACCACCTTATTATGGAATAATTAGAAATAGTTTGAATTTATAAACCTAATTATAAAATGATAGACCGATATATTCCTAATATCATAACGCTGAACAAGTAGGAGGACTTTCGTAATGATTGAAATTTTAAGGACAGTAGTAAACTTTCTAATTTCTCTATTCTCAGGAGAATTACCATTTGTATATTATGTATGGATTATTACCCTATTCCTAATTCAAATAATCCAATCCACTCTGAACTACAAACTCTTTAACAAGAAAGAGAATTTCAGCACTTATATATCAGAAGGATTACTTGCTTTTATTATTTTATTGTTTGGAGGAATATTAGTATCTAAGTTACTTGCTTACATAATAGAAGACCCTACTATTAGTATGACGAATTTAACACATTATTTTGTTTCTCTTATCATATTAACTATATTTGTCGTAATAACCTGTGTTAAAGACTTTATAGAGACATCTATAAAGAATAAAAATATATCTCTTTTTAGCTTTTTAGTAATTTCCTTAATAACAAGTATACTTTCATTCAAGTTTTTATCACCTTTCATTGAAGGTTCTTTTTCTCTTTCTAAATCTTTTATAACTACTTTAATCATTCTAGTAACTGTATCCATTCCTCTATTAATTTCTTTAGAGGAAAAATATGCAGATGAAAAGGAAACGGAAAATTTATAGCTTCTCATTTATATAAAAGAAAGAGGGAGCTCCCCTCTTTCTTTTATATTGTTCTATTTCACAAGACTAAATCATTCCTTTTAATATCAATCCTAAAACTGACATTATTATCGTACTAATAATAATTCGCAAAATCCAAGTTGTGTTTGTACTTATTTTTTCTAATTGCTTATTGATTGTTGCTATGTCTTTCTCATTAATAGTGGTACGCGTTTCTAAATTTCGAATGTCTCGCATAATTTCTTTTTGCTCCGCCTTGAGACTGTCAATTTTAGCGTAAACATCTTCCATATATTCACACCCTCTGTTCATCTTAATAGAAAAATCTATATATATTATGAGACAACCCTCTTACCTGTGAATACATTCCGTATATCCGCGTACCAAATTATTTGTACATTTTAATTGAATTACTCACATGTTTCCATTCTTCTATTTATAAATTAGCGTTAAGATACGTTCAAATTAGAAAAAGTATCCCTTGTTTATTTAACAACAAACAATGTGCAATCCAACATTCGGGAGCACCTACGATAATTTCTATTATTTTCATATTTACAACTCAATATAATCAGTATGATTTTCTGAAGAATCCACTTTTTGAACTGCTTAAAGTATACTAATATGAATACGAAATAGCTGTATTGATAAACTCTCTAGAACAATAAATATACTGGCTGAAACGGATCTAAATCCGATATTTTTCCCAGTAACATTAATGGTTATTTCTGACAAATGCATTTGTATATCATTGTTTTCAAAAATTTCATCCTCAACCTTTACAATATCTGCTTCACAATCTACTTCTTTAAAAGTTTTCAATAATTTTGTTTCCAATAAACTACAATCAAAGTTCTCATCTTTTATTACGGCAAATTTAACCTTCATATCCATTTCCCCATTTTAAAAAAACTAAAATCACTAAATCAATATAAATATATATTATTCTATTAAATAATTCAAAATATACGCTTCTCACATACATTATTAAAAATCAATTCTAAAGAATTAAATGCAAAAAGTAATTTAGTATTAGGCGTTCCACTAATCTTTGGTATAATTCGTCTCTTAATTATTTTGCTCATTGCGCTTTTTTATTTCCCTCCCTATTTCAACTGAACTTTGTGTAATAATGCATATTTCAAATACATTATTTCCTTGCACTCATACTTTTATCATTGAGTTTTTATTCACAAATTCGTAACACATATATATGAGTTATCATGCTAAAATTAGTTTATTCACAAGAAGAAGTTATTCTTAATAAATCAATAATTTTTAATACCCTGTTTAAAGCCTTGCCCCCCTGCAAGGCTTTTTCCTATTTAACTAGCATAGTATTTTTCGTTATGCATCTCTCCCCTTTGTTCCTTACCCTACAAATAATACTGAATGTTTATTTTAATTTTTCAGCATCGGCACTCGCTCTTTTCGAGAGCTCTTTACCAAATATTCAATCTAATGATAAAATTGACCAAATTAATATTTTCATCCATCACTGTATCAAAAAGTACAATAAAGTAAAACTTTAATCAGTGGGGGTTTTGTTCATCCCTCACTGATTATTAGCCCTCACCAATCGGGCTTTTACGATTAAGTAAACGCGAGCTTTTTCTTCTATCTACTTACTATTTAAGGTTGATAGTTTAATAACAAAATTTAAAAATTCGACTTAAATTCATTGATGAATGGAGAGGTTTATATGAAATTAAAAGACAAAGTAGCAATCATAACTGGTGGTGCAAGTGGAATTGGCGAATCTACTGTTCGTCTTTTTATCGAAGAAGGTGCAAAAGTAGTTATTGCTGACTTTTCTGAACGTGGAAAAGAACTATCAGATGAATTGAATGCACATGGATATAATACGTTATTTATTAAAACTGATGTAACAAAAGAGGCAGATATTAAACAGCTAATTCATGAGACAGTAAGTACATACGGTAAATTAGATATTATGTATGCCAATGCCGGCGTTGCTGATGATGCACCGGCAAATGAATTATCCTATGAAAAATGGAAAAGAACTATTGATATTAATTTGTCTGGGGTATTCCTTTCTAATAAATATTCGATTGAACAATTCCTTAAACAAGGTACAGGTGGTGTCATCGTTAACGCTGGTTCGATTCATAGTTTTGTTTCATTACCTACCCCAACAGCATACTCCTCTGCAAAAGGTGGTGTGAAACTATTAACTCAAAATTTATGTACTGCCTACGCTAAATATGGAATACGTATTAATGCGGTGTGCCCCGGTTATATTGACACCCCTTTACTTGGTAGTGTTAATCCTGAACAGAAAGAATATTTAGCTTCACTTCATCCACAAGGCAGACTTGGAACACCAGAAGAAGTCGCTAAAGCTGTCTTATTTTTAGCAAGTGATGATGCTAGTTTTGTTAACGGTACAACACTTCTTGTTGATGGAGGCTATACTGCATGTTAATTTAAAAATTTTGAAGCCCCCTAAGAAATATATAGTCTTCAATAAAAAAAGCGCCATCACAAGTGACGGCGCTTTTCTATATAAGAGCAACTAGAAGGTATCCTTCTAGCCTACTCCCATTTATAAGTCCAAAACTGTTCAAGTTGCAGCCATTTTAATGTTGCTGCATCTTTGTTTTTTATTTTTGCATGCGTGTCTTCAAGCATTGCTTCTGTTTGTGAACGGTGCGCACCTAATGCAGTTAATTTATGATCAAATACTTCACTAATGTTATTTACAACATCCGGTTCTCCTAATACTGCTTCACGATTTTTCGTAATCGCAACAGCATGAATAACTGGGCGCTCTTCTTTTGGCATACGTGATACAGCGCGAACGACAGCGCGGCCAAATGCATTATGATCTGGATGTACACCGTGCTCTGGATAAAATGTAATAATTCGAGATGGATTTACTTCTTGAATGATTGCTTCAATTTTGTCAGCAACGAAATCAACATCTTCAAATTCTAACGTTTTATCATGGAAGCCAAGCATTCTTAAATCTTTAATACCCATCGCTTCACAAGCATCTTTCAATTCTTTCTTACGGATATGTGGAATCGTTTCACGGTTAGCGAATACGTTCTTACCCATGTTACGTCCCATTTGTCCTAGAGTACCACATGCATATGTTACAGGTACTCCTTGATCTGTTAATAAGCGAATTGTTCCTCCCGCAGCATATGCTTCATCATCTGGATGCGGAAATACAACAAGTACATGTCTCTCCATAAGTTTCCCTCCTTCTTACTTAAATGGTGTTAAGCTTAACTCAAGTGCAACTGCTAGACGACCTAAATTATCATGTCCAGCTAATAATAAACGCTCTTGATCGTCTACTTCCCAGTGCGTAATACCTTCAGCATATACCCAACCGTGATCCATTTTCAGACCAACTCGGTATGGATTTGTTCCAGTTATCTTCCCGCGTTCAAAACGGATAATCGCATTTCGAATGAAAGCACCAACTGTCATCATCTTTTCATTTATGTGTGATGCATACGCTCCGTTTGTCGTTTCTAAATGAATATATACATCTTTATTTACAAAACGTTCAATTTCATTTTGAATAAGAGAACTATCTTTTACTATTTCCATCGGAATTCACCTCTTTAAACCATTTTACGCAAAAATAATGTAAATTGCTATCTCTATATTAGAGGACAACGCTCACTTTTCCTAATAATTTGCACTGTGTTTTTTATATTTTTTATATGATATGTAAAAAATACATTTTTTCCTTCACTTTGTTAAATAGTTTTCTTTCTTTTTTGAATTTGCTACAATATATTTTATCCCGTATTATTGCAGCGAGATACATTTCGACAATTGAATACATAATTTAAAGAAGGTGACATGATTGGAACAGTCAGCACATGAAGTAGCAAATTGGCAATATTATTTTGCAATTGCCGTATTTTTAATCACGTACGGATTTATTATTTCTGAGAAATTGAATCGTGCTGTAATCGCACTATTCGGTGCTGCTATTATGATTATTTTTGGAGTTGTAGATTTACATACTGCTTTCACATCACATATTCAATGGGAAACGATTACCCTTTTAATTGGGATGATGATTCTCGTACATATTACGAGTCAATCAGGCGTCTTTGAATTTGTGGCCATTAAAGCGGCAAAAGCAGCTGGCGGAAAACCGATTCGCATTTTATTATTACTATCCCTATTAACTGCTGTCGGATCAGCATTTTTGGACAATGTAACGACTGTTTTATTAATCGTTCCTGTTACATTATCCATTACACGTATTTTAAAAGTAAATCCTGTGCCTTATTTGATTTCAGAAGTGCTGTTTTCAAATATAGGCGGAACAGCAACATTAATCGGTGATCCACCTAATATTATGATTGGATCAGCAAACAAGCATTTAGACTTTAACGCCTTTTTACTTAACTTAGCTCCAATCGTAATTATTATTTCTATCGTGACACTTGGCATTATTTACTTCATGTATCGTAACAAACTAAAAACAACACCTGAACAAATCGAAAAACTAATGGCATTAAACGAAAAAGATTACATTAAAGATCAAAGCCTCCTTTTAAAATCTATTTCGATTTTAGGACTAACAATTTTAGGCTTCGTACTTCATTCGATTATTCATGTAGACGCTGCTGTTATCGCGATGACAGGCGCTACACTTCTTATGTTAATCGGCGTGAAAGAACATGATATTGAAGATGTATTTGCCCACGTTGAATGGGTTACCATTTTCTTCTTCGCCGGATTATTTGTTCTCGTTGGCGGGTTAATTGATATCGGACTTATCTCTTCACTTGCAAGAGAAGTAATCGATGTAACAAACGGTGACATCGGATTCGCAGCTATACTTATTTTATGGGTATCTGGCATCGCATCTGCGACAATCGACAACATCCCATTTGTCGCAACGATGATTCCTCTTATTCAAGACTTAGCTACAGGACTCGGACTATCTGTCGATTCTCCGCAAATCGAAGTACTATGGTGGGCGTTATCTCTTGGAGCTTGCTTAGGAGGAAATGGAACACTAATCGGAGCATCTGCAAACGTAGTCGTTGCTGGTATTGCAAAACGTGAAGGACATGGCTTCTCTTATATGGACTTCTTAAAAATTGGTTTACCATTAACTATTGTTGCACTCTTGTTATCACATGCTTATATATATTTACGTTATTTAATGTAAAAGTTGTATTGCATGAAATTATATCGTCAAATACAAAAGGTTTGCAGCATCCGTGCTGCAAACCTTTTTTCATCACCAAAATATACCGATAATTGCTAAACCACCTAAAATCATACCACCAATTTGTCCGACAATTGTTGGTGATAATTGAACACCTTTTCTCACTTCAACAACTGGTCTTTCGTGCCTTAGTTGCTGCACTTCACTTTGAAGTTGGTGCACACTTCCGTGTAACTCTTTAATAAGTTCTTTTAATTCGGCGACCTCTTCATTTACTGGTTTTGCCTTTTCTAAATTCATTTTGCATGACTCCTTATAAATTCAATCAACACACTGTAAATTTTCGCCAATTACCATTATATCTCCTGCATACTACATATATAATTTCGAATGTACTTTCTAACCTTGCAGCTCTATCCATTCATCCCGCAATATCCCCATAATCAGACGGTCAAAACACTTCCCATCTCTTTGAACCGCTTCTCTCATACAGCCTTCCATTTGAAAACCCATCTTTTTATACAATGCAATGGCAGGTTTATTATACGAAATAACATCGAGACCGATGCGGTGTAAATTCAATTCATAGAAAGCATACTTTAGAATAAGATGTATTGCTTCTTTCCCATATCCTTTTCCTCTATCATTCGCATCTCCTATACCAATGGCTAATAAACCTGTTCTGTTATTCCACTCTATACCATGAATCGCCACAAAACCAATTAAGCGATCTTCTTGAACTGTCCTTACCATGAAAGAAACACTATTCGATCTCCGTCCTTTTAATAACTCATCACTTGCTATTTCATTTAAAGATTGCGGGAATGCTACATCTGTATCAACATGTCTTAAATACTCACTATCTTCTTGCCACATAGCCATTACTTCAGCATCTATTTCTCTCATAGCTGATAATTTAATCGTTTTATTTCGAAAAAGATTCATTGTCATTTCAAACTCCCCCTTTTAAATAACGGGGATACTTATTTTAGACTATTTATCCCCTTATTCCATAAACTGTTTCATAAATGGGATACTTACAATAAGCGCTGACATTGGCACATCTCCTCCATATTGAATTAACTTCATTGTATAATTTTTTATTTATTCTAACAATAATAGAAAGGCCCTCCAAATTTAGAGGGCCTTTCCTAATAGCAAAACTATATTATTTCGTAAACATTTTCTCCGCTTCATCCATTGCCATTTTGTTTCCTAAAGCAGAATAGTCCAGCCATGGTTGATCATTGATAATGTATACGTGCTTGCCTTTAACTGCTTTTAAGTCTTTCCAAATTGGCGTTTCTTGAAGTTGTTTAAATGCTGCTTTTGCTTTATCATCTCTATTTACAACAACGAAAATCGCATCTGCATCAAAGTCAGGTAATACTTCTTGTGAAATGACTTCGAAAGGGCGGTTTCCATCAATTTTCTCTACACCATTTGCAGGCTGTAACCCTAAGTCTTGGAATAAAATTGGTCCCATCGGTCTTTTCGTACTAAATACACGCAATTCTTTTGCAGTAACGCGAATTGCCATTACTTTTTCGTTATTACCTAGCTCTTTATCTATTAAACCTTTTACTCGTTTTGATTGCTCTTCGTAATCTTGAATATATTTATCTGCTTCTTTCTCACGGTTTACAAGTTTACCAACTTGTTTTAAATGATCTCTCCACGTACCTTCATCTAAATTGAAAGAATGTGTTTTTGCAATTTTTTCGTATTTCGCTACATCTTTACCAGCATATTTTTCATCAACATAAATGTCAGTTGGCTTTAATTGAAGTAACGCTTCCATATTCGGATCTGTTACAACACCAAGCTTCTTCGTATCTTTCAACTTCTCTTTAGCGTGCGGTAAGAAATCTTTTAAATCTCCCCCAATAACAGAACCTACTGGTGTAATTCCTAATGCAAGTAAATCATTTGTTAAATGAATAGACATTGAAGCAATTTTTGGGTCATTACTTTTTTCCGTTTTTTTCGTTGCCTCTTCATTAGCTTTCGTTTGACCACATGCTGCTAATACTAAAATACACATCATGCTAAATAAAATAGTAAGTTTCTTTTTCATATGTTCTCCTCTTTGAAGTATTTATTTTGTTTTTGTAAGTAAATAAAGAAAATACGGTGCTCCTAAAGCTGCCACTACTACACCAGCTGGAATAGAGTTTGGCTCAAATATAGAACGACCTATCGTATCTGCTAGCACTAAAATAATCATTCCGATAATGCCAGCTAAAGGAAGAAAATGTTGATACGTAGTACCTACTAACTTTCTTGCAATATGCGGAGCAACTAAACCGATAAAACCAATTCCTCCTGCCATCGATACACTCGCGCAAGATAATCCAACCGCTGTAGCTAAAAGTAGTAACCGTTCTTTTTGAACAGAAACACCAAGTCCTGCTGCCACACTATCACCTAGTGACAATGCATTTAACGTTTTAGATTTTAGCCATGCATACGGGGTTAGTATGAAAATCCAAGGTAATAATGCAAGGACATGAATCCAATCCCTTCCCCACACGTTACCAACTAACCATCTGGAAGCGAATGTATATGTCTCATCATTTAACTTGAGAGAGAAAAATAACGAAATCGCACTAAATCCAGCTGAAACAGCAATACCAACGAGAATAAGTCTAATAGGAAGTAAACCTTTTGATCGATCACTCGCAAGTATAATAATTAAAAATGCAGCTAGTATTCCCCCACCAAATGTAAATAACGGTATTAAAATCGATGCATTCTCATTAATAGAATGAAAGAAAGTAACAAATATAATTAGCCCGAAAGATGCACCTGAATGCAATCCTAAAATACCAGGGTCTGCAAGTGCGTTACGTGATAATCCTTGTAAAATCGCACCGGAAATCCCAAGGCCAATACCAGCTAACATTGTGATTATAATTCTTGGCATACGATAATCGTATAGCACGGTTGCACTTTCAAAATCACCATAACCGAAAAGCGTTTGAATTACTTTGAGCGGTGCAATACTAAGTGTCCCTGTATTTAAGCTAAGTAAAATGACAGCGATACCAATACAACCGAATATTGTAGTTACAGTAATGGCTCTTTTTTTATCTGTGTTAATAAGACCCTTCACTTATAGCTCCCTCCCAACTTTACGTGCTATATAGAGGAAGAACGGAACTCCAACAAGAGCTACCATAATTCCTATCGCAAGTTCTTTAGGAGGGTTTACTGCTCTTGCTCCTAGGTCAGCTAAAACTAATAACATAGCACCTAATAATGCTGACATAGGAATAATGAGTCGATAATTAACACCAACTAATTTTCTAGCAATATGCGGAATAACGAGTCCTACAAATCCGATAGAACCAACAGCTGAAACAGATACACCTGCAAGAATGACTACTATAATCATCCCTAGTATTCTCGTTCGGTTCGTTTTCACTCCTAAATTTGTAGCAACATCATCTCCCATTGATATGAGTGAAATAGATCTCCCTAGCATTGTCGCAAAAATAATCGTTATAAGAATAATAGGGACTAAAAATTTCAAGTGTTCCCACTTAACCCCTGCAACACCACCAGCATACCAAAACGCTAAATCTTGGCTTAAATCATAATAAATCGCAACACCTGAACTTAATGAATGTAAAAGCGCTGCCATAACCGCTCCAGCAATCGTTAACCTCATTGGTGTTAATCCGCCTGATGTGGCCGATCCGATAATAAAAATGAGTACTGTACTTAAAACCGCTCCAATAAAAGAGACAATCATTAAATAGGAATATGGCATATGCGGAAAAAAGGCAAAACTAAGTGCTACTACAAACATCGCACCTGCATTTATGCCAAGCACACCTGCATCAGCTAAAGGATTTCGTGTTACTCCTTGCATAACAGCCCCAGCGACCGCAAAAGCTGCTCCTACAACTGCTGCTCCAATTACCCTTGGGAGCCTTAATTCATATATAATTTGGTGCTGCGTTAATTTCGGATTATAATCAAAAACCGCTGTCCATACGGTTTGCAAATGGATATCCTTTGCACCGAATGCAATAGCTAAAAATATAGATCCGATTAAACATAAAATTGATAAGCACATGAAACATATGAACTTAATATGTTTCATGTGCTTATTGCCAGCATATACAGCAGACTTATGTAACATGTTTCATTTCATCCTTTATATTCAGTTGTTTTTTATAATTATTTTTATTTTATAATATTTATTGATAATAATTATCATTTTTATTTAGAAATTATATCCTCACTTTTTTAAAATAGCAAACTATTTTTTTAATTTGTTAAATATTAAAATACTTATTACAATTCCTTTCTAAAACTTACAAATACATGCAAAATAGACTGCTGGTTTATTTTTTAAATTGTAGTATACTTAGTCATTATTTTGATTTTTCTAACAAAAAGGAGATACAATGTTCTATATAAAACAACTATTACATTTCACTTACGAGCAAGCATTATCCTGTTTATTCCCAGTCGTTATTTTCTTAACACTAGCCCTATCAAAAATCATTTCCATCCCAGGGTTATACCGCTATGATTTCATACTCATCGTATGTCTTCTTATGCAGTGGATTATGTATAAGACTGGACTTGAGACGAAAGATGAACTAAAAGTAATTACTGTTTTTCACCTTATCGGGCTTTTACTAGAAATATATAAAGTACATTTCGGTTCATGGAGTTATCCAGAAGAGGCATATTCAAAAGTTTTTGGAGTTCCACTTTACAGTGGCTTTATGTATGCAAGTGTTGCCAGTTACATATGCCAAGCGTGGAGAAGATTACATTTACAAATGTACCATTGGCCGAGGGCTATTTTTGCTATACCGCTAGGCGCTATGATTTACTTTAATTTTTTCACACATCATTTTCTATATGACTTTAGATGGGTATTAACTGTACTTTTATTCATCGTTTTCTTTCGGACATTTGTAGAATTTTCATTACGAGGCGTTACATATAAAATGCCACTCGTTCTCTCCTTTTTCCTTATTGGGTTCTTTATTTGGATTGCAGAGAACATCGCAACATTTTTCGGAGCATGGCAATATCCAAATCAACGGGAAGCGTGGAATCTCGTTCACTTAAGCAAAATTAGTTCATGGTTTTTACTCGTTGTTATTAGCATTATGATTGTTACACAACTCAAACATTTGAAAGAGTCGAAAAAATAATGCTGATTATGTAAAAATATTTAGCCCATCACTCATTAGAAAGTGATGGGCTTTTTTACCTTCCTTATTAAAGTAGTTACATATTATGAGCTACTACTAGCAGAAGATGTTGCTGCAGATGAAGCGGCAATCGTTGCCATCATAGCTGCTTGTTGTGCTTGTATGAGGACTTCTATCATAGTTTGTAAACCTGTGTTGGTAGCTTTACTTTCCTCACCTTTCTGACTTACGAACAGTTGAATAGCAATAAGAATATTCGCATCTGCATGCCAACGGAATAATTTCTCCCCCTGCAGTTTTTCAATCAACGCTTTAATAGCATAAATCTCTTTTTCTCCATCTTCAAGTAACGCTAGTAGCCCGATTGCTGGATAATGCATCTGTTTCACTTTTACCTTTTCTTGTTTTAACAAATTCCATATGTTTGTACATGTTGCAACTAACATTTCTTCACGGACATCCTTCTTTAGTGAAAGAATATGACTTAAAAACTGAAGATCATTCCCTTTACGCAAACCAGCTTTCGCTAGTTTCTGATACAGACGTTCTACACGATCCATAAGTGTTTCTACATTCTCTGATTGTCCTGCTAATAAAACCGCGAGCGGATAATCATTTGTACTTGTAAGAAAGAGGTGATCCTTTTTCATGCGTTTATATACTTGCATCGAACGCTGAATGTGCGCGCCATGCTGTTCATTTTCTTCTGTTAAAAGCACAGCTGCTGCGAGATAAGTAAATATACTCCGGCTAAAGCCACTAGTGACCAATTGTTCATATAAATCTAAAAACGTCCGAAAAGCTTTCTTGTAATCTGTAAAGTGAATATCTAATGTTGCGGCCACTACAAAACGATGATAAGACTTTAAGTATGAAAACATCCCTACCTGATTCTTAATATAACTACTAATTTCTAAAAAACGTTCGAGATTAAACAATTTATCACTACCTGCATACATAGCAGCAATCATCATTCCTGTTCGAGAATCACTCGTTTTCCATTTTAGTTCTCCCTTTAACTGTACATATGTATGTTTATATTGCTCTAACTTTTGCTCTAATGTAATCATAGTATTCACCCCTATTTCTAGTTCTTCTCTATCATTATACTTATATTCCATATTTAGGAATACTACAATTAATAATCACAACCTAAAAAATTATAAAATTCTCTAATCCTTCTTCATCAGCACCACGATGATAATCCCTAATCCTTCAAGAAGTTATACAAAAAAGGTAGATAATAATTTATCTACCTTTTTTGTATATATTATTTAACATTACAACTGTATTGCTTGTTATATGCAATTAAGACTAAAGAGCTTTAATAATACGTTCCATCGCTTTCATTTGCCCAATATGATCAGCTTCATGATAAAGCATCATACCGTAAAGCTCCCCTACTGTTTCCAATCCTAGGAATGGCTCTGGCAGTTTATTTTCAAATGCTTCTGCTGGAATTTCGTTAATACGTTTTGCTTGTTCTTTTAATTGAGCCGTTAATACTTCTAACGATGGTCCTTCTGTTTTCCATTTAGATGGTCGTGATCCATACCCAAACATACCTGGATATTCAGTTGGTAATTGTTTGAATTCTTTTCCAAACATGAAAACTTCTGCTGCTGTTAACACGTGACCGATATGCCAACGAATTGTATTGTTAAAACCCTCTGGCTGCGTATCCGCAGTTTTATCATCTAACGTTTCCATAAATTTAAGTAACGCCCCGCGCGTTATTTCAAATTGTTTTAAACCCACTAGTCTATTCATTTGATCGTTTCCCTTCTTCATGTACAATTTATTATGAACTAAGAATGTTCAACTTATTAACGTTTCACCTTGTTTAATCTATCAGAAACAAATAAGAAATACATCTAATATGCTTATTAAAAATAATAAAAAGGTTCACTCCTCGTAAATATAGAATTACTTACTATGTAAATAAAAGAGGAGTGTACTTGCATGTTACATATTTTAAAACAACAATATAATCTTATTAGCTCTACAAGAGAAACTCTATTTTCGTTTTTGGAAGAAATCCCCGTAGAAACATTACATAGCACAGTTCCTAATTTCGGAAGCGGTAGCATTATAAAGACTCATATTCATGTAGCCGATTGCTACCGATACTGGCTTGGATCATTCGCATTCAAGCAAAAAAGAGCAGATTTTTCATTTGCTAGCGATTACGAAATTGAGCATGCAGATGTGGAAAAAGTCCGTGCTAGATTTAAGTTAGTAGATGAGACTGTACAACGTTTTTTAGATGAATACAATGACCGTTGGCTCGAAAATATAGCAAATGAAGTAAAGTGGCAAAAAGAACCTTGGAGCACAACTCCGCTATGGCTTTTAACTCATACGGAGACTCATGAGTTTCATCATAAAGGACAAATTGTATCGATGGCTAGGTACCTTGGATATACTCCTCCTGATACTGACCTTAGTTAATTCAATGGTTTATGATTACCGAAAAAATTAGAATGAATACAAATCGAGCATGTTTTGAAATCCAATCTAAACATGCTCTTAAAATACTCTACCTTACAATCTCCATATCCTCATCAATACCAAATAGTCTCCGCATAATTATAAGCATCGCTATTCGGAATGGCATGTTTCCCCTGTGCTTGCGCTTTTCTTGGATCCAAGTCATATACCATTGGCGTATAGCATGATGTTTGCCCTTTATTTACAACACCATTTCCTCCAGCACTTCCGCAAGTATATGCCTTTCCATCTGTTTTTCTAACAACCCTTGCATCAGCTTCGTTATTATAAACTGCTGGACGAGTTACAGTAACTTTCGCCCAAGCCGTCTTACACGTCGTGCTAAATTTTAATTCTACATAAGAATTTGAATCTATCCATTTCTTCTCTTTCGTTACTGCGGATTGATCACAACTATTATAATAAGGACTTTTCCCATCATATGAATGATCTTCTGCATATGCTTTATCGCTATTAATCGTGCTAAACATACTAGTTACAACGAGTAAAGATAGCAATAAACATGCACTCGTCTTTTTTAAAAGTTTCATATAATTTCACTCCTTTATTAGTAACGTGCTGTTTTCCCGTAACCGTTATCAGCATCTGCTGTGTATCCGAAATCAGCAGTTAAATCAAATACCATTCCTGTATAAGTGCTCGTTTGACCTGTTTTTATTGTGCCGTTCCCCTGATTAGAAGTAACTGATTTTTGGAATACATCATTTTTGTATTTATTTACAACAGCGTACGCGTACACTCCTCCCGAAACAGCTGGTGCTGGTTGATCTAACACAAACTTAGCCCATGCTGCATGACATTTATTACTGTAACGTAAATACACTGTCCCCACTTTTTTACTACCTTCATAAACTGCTGTAGACTTTGCATTAAATCCATCTGCATCACATGTTGTACTTCCCCCGTATACTTTCGTTGTTGCTGGATTTTTCCCGTCATAATAACTACTTAAATCAGTAGCTGCAAATGTACTTCCTTGAAAACTAAATAATACACCTATACTTGCCGCACTTAACACACATACTTTCATTAACTTTTTAAACATTTTAAATTCCCCCTCACAATAAGTACGTATACTAAAGACAAGCTATACTGCTATGTAAGCCCTCCTTTCACTCTTCCTAGAGGCATCTTACAGAAACGAATAAACGTTGTAAATTCCCTGATGATTATTGGAATATACGAAGAATTTTACTTATCCTTGTAAGAAAAAAGTTGAGAAATACACATTTTATAGCATTCTATATTTAAAACATAAAAGAACCGATACTTGTTATATTCAAGCATCGGTTCTTTATACAAAATTGCCATTTTTTCTTTTATATAAAATAAATATTTCTCCACTTAATCCGTTGTAAAAAACTCCCTTGTTACATCAATAAATTGCTGCAGTGGTGCTGTCATCCATTTATCTTTATGCCAAGCAATTTGTGTATAAATCGATGGAATTGCATTTTCTAAATGTAACTCTTTTATTGTCCCTTCTCTTATATCTTTTTCTACTACTATCGCTGGTAGAACAGCTATACCTAAATCTGCAATAACACATTGTTTAATTGCCTCGACACTAACGAACTCAATTTTATTTGCTGGATACACATCTTCTATACGAAATAGTTCTTCAAATAAAGTCCGATACGAGCAGCCTAATTCTGTTAGTAGAAGTGTTTCACTCTCTAAATCTTTTATAGAAACTGAAGGTTGTTCAAGTAAACGATGCGTAGGAGCAGCTGCTACTTTTAATTCTTCTTTCATAAGTGGTTCCACATGTAAAACATCTTCTGTTTTACATTCGTCCAAAATAAATGCAAGATCTACTTTCCCCTCCATCAATTGTTCCTTTGCATCTTTATTGGAATGTGCTGGTTTAAATATAAGTTTTATTTGAGGAAATTGTGCTTTAAACCTCTTTAATATAGAAGGC
Source organism: Bacillus cereus group sp. BfR-BA-01355 (assembly GCF_022663675.1). Taxonomy (NCBI): domain Bacteria; kingdom Bacillati; phylum Bacillota; class Bacilli; order Caryophanales; family Bacillaceae; genus Bacillus; species Bacillus cereus group sp. BfR-BA-01355. The sequence continues at coordinate 5,676 of NZ_JAKUFY010000079.1, read as the reverse complement.
AGTCTGTATGTACATTGACTTTCTTGTGCACCAATTATTAACGTACCTGCTATTTCCTCATCATCTTTCACGGCCGTCTTTGCTTCTTTACTAAGTGCGATTATTTTGTCCGCATATAGTTGAAACTTTCTTCCTGCTTCAGTTAAGAAAAGGCGTTTTCCTAATCTTTCAAATAACGGTGTACCAAGCTCAGCTTCTAACGTTTTAATTTGTGCCGTTACGCTTGATTGGGCAAAATTTAATTTCTTTGCAGTTTGTGTAAAATTCAAAGTGTCTGCTGCTACTTTAAATGTAATTAATTGTTTTATCTCCATTTATCATCCCTCTTTTCAATCGATATTTCCGATTGATTTCATCAAAATAATCCTCTTTGCCTATTGATATTTGTATTGTATGATAAAGAGTATCGACAAACAATACAAATGGAGGGATTCCATATGAAAGCACTTTGTTTCGAACAGTTTGGAAATCCAGATGTACTACAATATAAAGAAATACATGATCCAATCATAAATCCAAATGAAATTCTAGTCCGCACGAAAGCAATCGGATTAAACTTCGCTGATATTTATAGACGCCGCGGCGATTATCATCTTGCTGGCAATCCGCCTTATGTATTAGGTTATGAAGGAGCTGGAATTGTTGAAAAAGTAGGAGCTGACGTTACTACTATCAACCTAGGAGACCGTATTGCATTTGCGGACGTCCCATTTGCAAATGCAGAACTAGTTGCCGTTCCATCTGAAAAAGTAATCCCACTACCAGATTCTATTTCTTTTGAAACAGCCGCTTCTGTCTTATTACAAGGATTAACTGCACATTATTTAACGCAAGATAGCTATCAACTAAAACAAAGTGATATAGCTTTAGTACACGCTGCAGCTGGTGGCGTCGGTCAACTTCTTGTTCAAATGATTAAACTATATGGCGGAAAAGTAATTGGTTTAACGTCATCAAAAGAGAAAGCAAAGATAGCTACATTAGCTGGTGCCGATCACGTATTTTTATATAACGAAGAATGGCATACGAAAGTACTTGAAATGACTAATGGAACTGGAGTAAATGTTGTATATGAATCAGTAGGTTCTACATTAGAGGACAGTTTTAACGCTACTAAAATTGGCGGTACTGTCGTATTTTACGGAATGGCTGGTGGTAATCCTGCGCCAGTTGATCCACGTATGCTTATGGATACTTCAAAAACTTTAACTGGCGGAGACCTTTGGAACGTTCTTACCACTTATGAAGAACGTAAAAAACGATCTACTCAATTATTCGATTGGATCGCAACTGGCAAATTAAACATTGAGTGCCCTACTACATTCTCCTTACAAGATGGTGCTCTTGCACATAAATTATTAGAGAGCAGAAAAAGTACAGGGAAGATTTTATTAATTCCATAATCGTTCCAATAAGAAAAGGAAGCTAGATTTCTCTACCTTCCTTTTCTTATATCTCTTGGAGATTTAATTATATTTCCACACTTTCTTTCCCTTTTGCAACATAACTCATATCTCCAACCGACTCGACTGTATATGTTCCATCTTGGTATACAATCTTCGTCACACTAGCATTTTCCACCCCAAGTTTTGTTTTGCTACTGTCTAACATTTCTATTAAGGTAGTAATCAAAAGCCCATGAACGACAACTAAAACGTTACCGCCACCATTTCCAGCAGCTTCTTCACTAATTTTATCTATCTCAGCTTTTATACGAGTAGAAAATAATTCCCAATCTTCCGCCTGTTTTGTAGGATCTGCTACTCTAATAAGATTAATCACTTCTTGAATAGAAAACTTCATAAGTTCTTCTGGTGATGGAACGCCTGCAGCTTTTCCAACCACATCCCACATATTCTCAAGTTTTTCACCTTCAAAAATACCGAAATTTAATTCTCGCAAATCTTTTCTTTGCTCAAGTTTTAATTTTGATTGCTCACTATATTTTAATACTAAATTAGCAGTTTCAATCGCTCGGCCACTATCACTACTATACGCATTCATAAAATGAATATCTTTTAATCCTGTTCCTAAATTTGTGGCAACTTCAACACCTTTTTCTACTAATGGAGAATCAGCCCAACCTTGCGCGCGATGATTCGTATTTAATATTGTTTTACCGTGTCTTGTAACATATAACGTAACTGCATTCTCATTGCTATCTGTTTCTCGCTTATTCATTCTATTCTCTCCCTTTACGTTTCTATCTCAATTTTACCACCTCAATTATTCATTGAGCAAAATATACGTCAGTAGATCCGCTTAATAAAAAAAGCTATCTTTCTGTATATCCATACAAAAAGATAGCATCTTTTATGATTACATTTCTTAACCGTTACTCCTACTCAGCAAAAGCACTCGAATACTGAACAACTCCTTCTACACCTTGGAGAGCGTTCTCTCTTAGCTCCATCGCCATAAACACTTCTTCAGGCACTTCAAACGGTGCTTTTACATTCCACTCACTTGCTTTCTTAAAACCAAATTTCGGGTAGTACTCTGGATGTCCTAATACTACAACTGATCCGTATCCAAGTTCTTTCGCTTTTTCTAAAGCAGCCGTAATCAGTTTTCCGCCAATTCCTTTCTTCTGATGGCCCCTAGCAACTGAAACTGGCGCAAGTGCTAACGATTCTACAGAAGTTCCATCTTGTTCTATTGTAATTTTCGATAACATAATGTGACCAACTATATCTTCATCTACCGCAACAATTGATAACTCCGGAACAAACGCGTCACATTCTCTAATACGTTTTACAAGTTCATGTTCTGTTTTATCACTAAATTCTTCAAGTAAAAATGCTTCTTTTACGACTTCTTCTGTTTTTCTATAATCATTTTTTTGTTCTTGTCTAATCGTTACCATTTTAACTTATCCTCTATTCTTTCTTATTTCTTTTTGAATTTTACGCAGTGCTTTTTTCGATCCGCGCTCAATATCGTGTTGCATTTTTCTTTCTTTATAATCAACAAATAGTGTATTTAAATCGTATCCTTCTGGATATAACTCCTTCGCTGCTACTTCTAAAGTAATACGTTTTACATTTACTTCAACGAATTCACCGTTATAATATACAACAACGTTATAAAAATTATCTTTTTCCTTATAGATGATACCAAAATCATCATAATCCAATAAATTCACACGATCGCCGATTTTGTACTCATAATGAGATTCTCTTTTTTCTTGTACAAATTTCGGTTTTCTAATTTTACTTTCATTCACTTTTTCTAAAGCGTACTCTTTATTTCCCATGTACTCTTTCGCTCTTTTCAGTACATGTTCTTTTACGCTCATTTTATTCGCAATCCAAAGTGCATTACTTTCCCCTGATTTTCCGATAACTAATTTATAAAGCGGCTCTAACGTTTCACTATTAAATTGCATCGCTGCATTCATAAAGTCATCGTGCATTTCTGAGAATCGTTTAATTTCTCCGTAATGCGTACTCGCAACGGTAATACATCCCGCAAGGTACAATTCTTCTAAAATAGAAATTGCAAGTGCTGCACCTTCATTCGGTTCTGTACCGCTCCCTATTTCATCAAATAATAGCAACGTATTATTATTTGACATCCTCATAATCTCAGAAAGATTTTTCATATGAGACGAAAATGTACTTAATGCATTTTCAATACTTTGATTATCACCAATATCTACGAATACATTTTCGAAAATAGCGATTTCTGTACCTCTATCTCCTGCAATATGAAGGCCTGACATTGTAGCTAATGTTAACAATCCAATCGTTTTTAACACAATTGTCTTTCCGCCCGCATTCGGCCCTGTAATAATTAAACTACGATACTCTTGACCAATTTTAAAATGTAACGGTACAACTTGCCCTGTTAAAAGCGGATGCTTACAATTCACTAAATGAATGTAGCCATGATCATTTAACTTCGGCTCTATTCCATCAATCGATTTACTAAACTTTGCCTTCGCAAATACCATATCATACTGACTAATTAGCTCCATGTTAATCTTTATACTATAAATGTTTTCTAACACCATTCCTGATAAAGTCGCTAAAATCTGATACTCTTCAACCGCTTCTTCTGCTTTCAAACCTGCTAATTCTGCATTCAATTTCGTAACCGTATGCGGTTCTATAAATACAGTAGAGCCTTTTGCCGAGGCTTCAATAATACTTCCAGCAACTTGATTTTTATAGGAAGATTTAATTGGAATCGTATAACGGTCATCCTTTTTACTAATAAAGAATTCCTGAATGAATTTCTTATTTGCACTACTATTTAAAAATTTCATTAAACGTTCTTTTATTTTCCCATCTACAGAATCAATATTATTTCGAATTCGCTTTAACTCTTTACTTGCAGCTACATCAATACTATTTCCTTTAATTGAAAAGTTAATTTCCTCTTCAATACTTTTATATTCAGTCATTGAATTTGCATAAGAAGCTAATACTGGTGCAAAAAATTCTTTATCTAACATAAACTTTTTAATCTTTCTACATCCACGTAAAAAGTCTGAAACACTTACTAATTCTTCTGGATCTAAAATCATCCCTTTTTCTAATTTTTGAATTGTACTAGCAATATTAGAAATGCCGAAGAAAGGAACATGCCCCTCTGCATCTAATATAGCTCGTGCTTCTGTCGTTTCATTCAAGCGATTTCTCACTACTTTTAGACTCGTACTCGGCTCTAATTTGTTTAATAATTCCTTACCTAATCCACTTACACAATAAGATTTCACTATATCCTTTAATTCGTTATATTGTAACTTTTCAAAAGTCATCGTATTCATTTTGTTTCTCCTCACTATGATTGATTTTTATCATAAATGAAGATACCTACTCATTAGATTCCAATGAGTTCTACATTATTAAATTACCATTTTTATACATTAAAAATATATACAAAAAAGCTGCGGGGATACCGCAGCTTTTACATTTACAAGGCATGTGTAATAACATATGAGGAAATAAGCCATAAAAAAATAGATGGCAGTCCCTTATTACACGCTTTATAAAGTATTGTAGGTATCTTCATAGGTATCGAAATAAATCCATGACAAAGTTAGGGGTATGGTATACATAAAAATCCCCTGTTCTTATCTGACTTATTTCATTAAATTTTTCCTATTTAGTACCTACCGCACTCACAAAAAGCACCTCTCATTAATTTATATTATAGTCATTGAAATCTAATTTATTGAAATCATCATACTATATGTTACGTGAGAAGTAAAGGTGTCATACTTAAGTAGTACGTAACTGTACGCTTCAATATCACTTAAACTAGACCTATATTTGCTGAGGAAAAATTATAGAAGCGGCTCCGCTATTGCGAATGTCATTTACTTCCTCTAATACATTTAATAATTATGACAAGCAATGATAGGAGGTTTACTATATGAATGAAGAATATAATACTTTACATGGACCTGCTCTGGAACCAAATTTAATCGGTCCCACACTACCATCAATTCCACCATTTACTTTCCCTACTGGACCTACTGGAATCACAGGCCCTACCGGTGCGACAGGTTTTACTGGAATCGGAATAACTGGTCCCACCGGGGTTACAGGTCCTACCGGAATCGGAATAACTGGCCCCACTGGGGTTACAGGTCCTGCCGGTATCGGAATAACTGGTCCCACTGGGGTTACAGGCCCTACCGGAATTGGAATAACTGGTCCCACTGGC
>NZ_JAKUFY010000078.1:0-25280 GCF_022663675.1 Bacillus cereus group sp. BfR-BA-01355 | reverse complement strand
TGAAGATAATTCCTATACTCTCTTCCCACAATTGTCTATCACTGAACGTCCTGACACAACGGCACATCATATTTTGAATGGGCGAATCGCTGTTGTTGTAGATCGCTCACCAGGCGTATTAATAGGACCGATGACCTTTTCATCCTTTTTTCAGACGATAGATGATTACAGCTTCAGACCTATGATTCCATCTTTTATACGACTCCTTCGTTTCACTGGGTTATTTATTGCAATATTTGCTCCTGCTCTTTATATTGCTATGATTTCCTTCCATTATGAAGTGATTCCACTCAAATTGTTGTTAACGATTGGAGAATCTCGAGCCAAAATTCCTTTTCCCCCCATATTAGAAGCTTTATTAATGGAATTAGTTCTCGAAATGCTCCGAGAAGCAGCGATTCGGCTTCCTGGGCCTGTTGGACAAACAATCGGCGTCGTAGGAGGAATTGTAATTGGACAAGCTGCGGTTCAAGCTGGGATTGTTAGTAACGTTATGGTTATCGTCGTATCAATTACTGCGGTTGCCTCTTTCATTATTCCTAACTTAGAAATGTCAGCAGGAATTCGGCTTCTTCGATTCCCAATGATGATAGCTGCCTCTTTATTTGGCGTCATTGGAATTATGGTTGGAATGGCAATCATTATCATCCATATTCTTTCTATGGAATCACTTGGTGTGCCATATGGTAGTCCTTTTTCTCCGTCATATGCTTCGGATTTAAAAGATACCCTTGTACGTTTCCCCTGGAAGATTATGAAGAAACGGCCACTATCTCTACAATTAAAACAAGATAACCGGCAAAGAGATGTTGAGGAAAAGGAGGAGAATAAGTGACAAAACGTGCAAAGAGGGAAATCACTTTATTTCAATACATTTTAACTATTAGTGGTGTTCAAGTCGGATTCGGCGTACTTACACTCCCGCGTGAAGTTGCACAAGGAGCGAATACAGATGGCTGGATGTCTATTATTATCGGATGTGTCATTACTACTTTAGTCAGTCTATGTATTGTAAAAATCATGGAAAAACATCCAGGATATACTTTACTTGATGTGCTGATACGCTATCTTGGAAAATGGCTAGGAAGAGTAGTAATGATTTTTTGGATTTTATATGCTGTACTCGCAGCTGTTTCCTTAATTTTTTCCCTCTTATACGTTATTCATATTTGGATTTTACCTAGATCTCCTATGTCTTTAATTATGATTTTGCTATCTATTCCAATGCTTATGCTTGCATGTAAAGGAGCACTTATTATTAGTCGTTTTGCTGTTTTCACTGTCATCTTTACACTTTGGATGCCATTATTATTATTTATTCCTCTTAAAGATGGGCATTTTATATATCTTCTTCCTCTTATCAAGGAAGGATGGCTACCAATTATAAACACCGTAAAATCAACTATCATTGCGTTTCTCGGATTCGAGTTTGCGTTTGTCCTTTATCCTTATTTAACTAACAAAGCATCTGCAAAAAAAGGAATTGTTATTGCAAATTTGATTACGCTATTTATTTATCTTCAAATCACGTTCGTTTCTTTTATTTATTTTAGTCCAGATGGTATAACAAAGTTTTTATGGCCAACTCTTTCTCTTGTTACACCGTTTCACTTCTCATTTCTTGAGCGGTTTGAAATTATCTTTTTGTCATTTTATCTCTTTATTATTTTTGATTCCTGTATTCCTTATATTTTTACTGCTTCAGATGGTATTAATCAATTACTTAACAAAAAAGGCAGTTCATTACCTATTTATTTTTTATTATTCGGGTGTATTTTCATCTTATTCTTTTATATCCCTTCTTCTTATCAGATAAGTTCGTTGCGGGAATTTTGGGGAACTGCTAGTTATTTTATCGTTTTTCTATTCCCAGTTGTATTTCTCTTATACATGACACTTTATCAGCATTGGAAAAGGAGAAAAGTTTAAATGAGACGCTTTATTCATTTTATTATATTTTGTTTTCTCATAATTTTTTTAGCAGGTTGTGAAGATCGGCTTGATTTAGAAAAACAATCCATCTCATTAATTTACGGTTTTGACGCAAAAGCAAAAGGAAAATTAATTGTGTATCACGTAAACCCTATTTTCAATGAAGATGTAGAGAAAAAGTACGAAATTCATGAAGCGAAAGTACATACACCCCGAGAAGCAAAAGATACGTTTAACAGTTCAAGCAGCGGTTTAGTGTCCACAGAAAAGTTACAGCTTATATTGTTTAGCACGAATTTTTTAAAACAAGAAGGAGCTATGCCTTATCTGGATGTTTGGTATCGCGACCCTAAAAATACAGGGAATATGCGCATGGTTGCAGTAGATGGCTCCATTTCTTCTGTTATATATAATAATTTCAAAGATAAGCCTGCTCTTCCTGAATATTTAACAGATTTAATTAATACGAACAAACTATACAATCGGACCGTGTTTACGACATTCCATGAATTTCATAGACAAACTTTTAATAAAGGCGTAACTCCTGCTATTTCAGAAATAAAAAAAGGGAAGAAAGATGTTATTGTTACCGGTTCGGCACTATTAACCTCTCGTGGAACTTATAAGATGTCTTTAAATCGCTACGAAAGTGCCCTTCTTCTTATGGTGCAAAAGAAAGCTAATATACCCGTTTCACTTACAATGAAAATCCCCTCTAATTTAGTTGAAAGTAATAGCCATCTAAAAGATACAAAAGGCGACGATTTTATAACAATAAATATTCTTAGTATGAATCATGATATCGGTACAGACTATAGCGATAACCGCTTCAAATTTAATATTAAAATGGATTTAAAAATTGCCGTATCTGAACTTACATTCAACATGGATATAGAAAATGATAGAAAAAAATTAACTTCTCTTATTACAAAACAACTAAACAATGATTTAAACGATTTAATCCACAAAATTCAAAAACAGCAACTTGATCCATTCGGATTTGGTGATTATGCGAGAGCGTTTCAATATAAAGAATGGAAACAAGTTGAAGATGATTGGCCAAGTGCCTTTTCAAAAGCTAATGTGAAAGTGGCACCAACTATTAAAATTTTAGAAAATGGGATTATTAAATAGAAAAAACACACTACTTGTTCTTATATGAATAAGTAGCGTGTTTTCATTTCCATTACAAGTATTATTTCAATGGACTATACTCTATTTCCATTTCTAACATTACTATGTTTTTTAGCATATACAAAATATATGAAAACGCCTATTATAATCCATGCCACAAAACTAATTAAAGTAAGCTTAGAAAGGTTCAAAGCCAAATATATACAACTTACTATTGAAACAATAGGTAAAAAAGGTACTAGAGGGGCACGGAATGGCCTCTTCATATCAGGATGTGTCTTTCTTAATACAATGACAGCTATAGATACAAACACAAATGCTGTTATCGTTCCCATATTCACTAAATTAGCTAATAAATTCAAATCCACTAATCCCGCTAATAAAGCTGCTAGTATACCTGTAACCCACGTATTAAAAAATGGAGTTTGTAAACGTTTATGGACACTTGAAAGTCTTTTTGGTAACAGTCCATCTCGACTCATCGAATAAGATACACGAACAAATGCAAACATAGCTACTAACAGAACTGTTGTTAGCCCTGCTATCGCTCCCACCGATAACAACCCAGCAATTCTATCTTCTCCTACAGTGCGCAACGCATATGCAACCGGATCAGCAACATTTAATTCCGTAAACGGAACCATTCCAGTTAGCACGAATGAAACACCTACATATAGAACGGTACAAATGAACAAGGAAACAAGTAGCCCAATTGGCACGTTACGTTGTGGACGCTTCACTTCCTCTGCGGCTGTTGCAACTGCATCAAATCCTAAAAAAGCAAAAAATACAGTAGCAGCGCCCCCTACCACACCGTGAAAACCAAACGGTAGAAATGGTTGCCAATTCTCTGGTCTTACATATTGTGTCCCTACAACAATAAATCCTACAATAACAGCCAGTTTAATAATAACCATTATATTATTAATTCGTGCACTTTCTTTTGCACCACGGCTTAATAAAAATGTAACAACTAAAATAATAAGAACTGCTGGTAAATCAATGATTCCACCCTTCTCCATTCCTGGTGCCGAAGCAAAAACCGTAGGAATGTGAATATTAAAACCTAGTAGCAGTGACTGAAAATATGCTGACCAGCCTGCTGCAACCGCAGAAGTCGCTAATAAATACTCCAGCATAACACACCAGCCAACTATAAATGCAAAAATCTCACCTAGTGTCATATATGTATATGAATATACACTTCCCGAAACTGGAACTGTAGATGCAAATTCAGCATAACAGAAAGCTACACATGCACATATAATTGCCGCTAATACAAAAGATAATACAATCGCCGGACCAGCATGTTTCGCTGCTACAATACCAGTTAATACGAAAATACCTGTACCAATAATTGCTCCAATACCTAAAAGAGTTAAATCAATCGCTCCTAAAGTTTGATTCAATACTTTTTTCTTTTCTTCATCCATTGCTTTCTTTATGAAAAGACTCATTCTTTGAAACCTCTTTTTCAAGTTTATCTCTTACTTGTTACATTCTTTATTACTGTTCTATTTTAAAAATAAAAATATACATAGTTCACTTCCCCTATAGACTTAGTAACCCGTCTCAATAAAAACAGAAAAATCAATCTCTTTATACCGTATTGAATTTTCAAAATATTAATCATACCAAAAAACCATTAAGAATGCTGATTGAATTTATCATACAATTAATTATATTGTCAATAATAAATCACTCAAAAATAATCGGTTGATTATGTATCAAATGTTATTTTTATACATAATCATTTTCTCAAAAACATTGTTGTTTCCCACCTTAATATTCATATTCATTTTATTACATTGATTTTCATACAACCTTCATTACATACAATGTAATGAAAATCATAATAACCTCAAATTAATTATTATTCAAAAATAATAATTAATTTGAGGTTATTTCACCATTTTAATACTAACAAAAAAGTGCAGATTTTCATCTGCACTTTTTTTATTCTTCCACTTCAGCTTCTGCACTACTATTTTCAAGATGCTCCTTCTGAGCTTCCTCTTGCAACTCTGCTGAAATCATCCCATAATAAAGTTCCGGATATAACCCAAATATTTGATATACACTTCCTAAAAACGGCATCAGAATCCCTCTTTTCTAAAGTTGTATTGCCACTTTTAAGGATTCCCTTTTCATTCACTATACATTCGTTTTTGGCGTTTCTTCTTCATCTTGAATACTTAATAAATTTTGCCATTTTTTATACGGAGCGCTATTTGGATCTACATATCCTTTCGCATGCGAGCGATCCCACAATTGTTTAATAAACATTTCTTTCTCTTTCTTTGCAACCATATCAGCACCTGTACCGTAATAGTTCTGGAAATACAACTCGATTTCATCAAGGAATAGTCTTAATAATTCATCTGATGTTTCTTCTAACGTCGGATCATACTTCGCTTCACGGTCATACATTAAAATCATGTCTAAAAGATTGTGGACATGTTCTTTTCTAAGCCATCTTACATCTTGGGCTCCTAATACGAACGGATGTGTATATAAATGTCCACCTTGTATCATCGCCTTTTCTTGCTCTTCTTCAAATCGTGACAAGATGTTTTCATAAATAAACGGATTATGAAGCAATGCTCTGTGTAATTTATAACTTTCGCTTGAAATATTTTTCCCCATCGACTGAATTAAAAAGCTACGTCCCACACCGTTATATTGATACACAAACTGTCCATCAACAGCAACTAAACTAATCCAGCGATACATATATGCGTATAGTAATGCACGATTACATTTATCATAATCTAATTTTGTTTGAGTCGCATTCAAATCTGGCATAAAGGCTGGTAAGTGCCAATACTTATCTAAATGCGGCGTTAAACTAGATTTTTTACTATTTAATTTGTTTACACGGCGATAATACGATTGGAAATAGTCCCCTTTATCATTCATAAATCCGTTTGAAATATGTCCTGATGATAATTTAGGAAAATCTTGCAGCGATAAGCCATAATGTGCTCGATAACAGATCACTTCAAATGGCGAAAAGGCTTCGTGTACTGTATCTTTTTCTTTAAACATTTCTTGAATCAATTCCTCTTGTAGCTCTTTCTTTAAAGAAGGATGTATACCCCAATATTGTAATTCCCTATGATGAGCAACTTTCGGAATGAACGGACTTGCTAAATGGAACAGGTCTTCAATTTTTTCACGCACGTATTCATTGCGATCACGTTTCTTATAATCTGCTTCTTTTCGCAATGCTTCAATAATATTCAATTCTAATTTATCACGATAGCGTACTTGCAGTTCGTCATAACAATAGCTCAGTATATGTTCGCGATAGAAATCCTCTACCTTTTTCGACTGAATCTCTTCTGTTTTCGCATCACGACAATATTCCCCATACAAACTCATATAAATTTCCGCTGATATATCTTTCGGTAGTACACCTAAATTTAAATGTTGCTGCATATCTTGCCATATCTTTTCTTGCAGCTGTTCCTCTGCTAATACATATACATTCGTCGGGTTTGTTTTCCCTTCAAATTCCTTACTGCGCTTTTGGATTTCAAACAATAAATTTTCACGTGTTTCATGTAAATTATCAAAAAATCTTTCCCAATATTGAATCATTTTATTAACTGCCTGATATAGCGATTGATACACAAGTTCTAATAGCATTTCTTTTCGATATTCATTTAATTTGTGTACATATTGCGTTACGATGTCTTCAAATTCTCTTTTGAATAAACGTTGCTGATTATTAATCATTTTTCCGAACCAGCCTTGTTGTTGAGCAATTTCTACTCGGCGTACAGCCGTTACCGTGCCATCGATATTACCTACATTAAATTTTTTATCGTAGTTTTGAATTACATTACGCTTTTGTTCATTATTTTCATGTAATCGATTCATTTTTTCTACTAACTGTTTTCGAATTTCATATAACATAAAACGTGCTGCTACTGGGTGAACTGGATCTGTTTTCTTTAAAAACCATGTATTTAATTGATAGGACTGCCCTTCAGAACCACTTGGTGAAAAGCGGTCTGATTCAATCATGTCATATAAAAGTGTCGTTACATGTTCATGTACACGGCTCGGAATCGCATATGCATATAAGCGAACCGCATGATCCACTCTTGCCACTTCACCTTTCATTTGTTCCATCATTTTCAGTTTCGCAGCTGAAATTTTACACTCATGTTGCAGACGATTTAATTCCTCATCTTTTTGCACCGTTCGTTGTACATAACTTTCTACAGCTTCTAAAAACAGTTTTGATTTCGCAACTCCGAGCTTACCACCTTCTGCTCCTTCACGTGTTTCATTATACATTTGTCTATAGAAAATATGAGCTTGCTCTGGACGGGTAGCAAGATGCTCCAAGTCCTCTAAATAACTTTTACCTCTCTCCGGCTTTTCACGCTGCATCCCACGTTTTACATCTTGGTCGTATCTTTGCTTCTTCTCTTGAAACAGTTGATCTAAATGCAGCCACGATTCATCTAAACCTTGCACCGCCCATTTTAAAGCACAATATTTTAACACATGCTCATATGGATAAATGAGTTTTGCCGTTCCTGCCCCGCAATATCGTCCTTTTCCACTTGATTCTGCTAATTGCTGAATTTGATTGTCTTCCTGTGCAAAATGACTTGTAGACATCGGGCTAAATAACTGTAAATAAATTGTATTTGCCATTTGCTCCATATAATCTGATAAATTGTGCAAATGGTGTCCATGTAGGTTTTCGTAGTCGTATAAGAAACAATAATTGTACGGTAAATGATGTTGTTTAATTGTATGATTCGTTCTTCCGTCTTCATCTACTTGATCAGGGCGATACTCTAATTCAATTGTTACCCCGCCGCGTTTTGATAATTCTCCAGTAGAACCGAGCGTAATAGCATGTAATTCTTTTAACGATGCATATCCGTTTGCTTGCACCGTCTCAAACTCTTTCGCACTAACTGTTCTCGTCTTTACTAAAACATCAGGCATTAAAAACGCACCGCGTATTAAAATGTTATGATGCTGCAATTTTTTCCGAAGCATTTCACGTAAATATAATGCAATTTGTAGAAACATCCCCGAACCTGTTCCGCCTGCTAGTGATGTTACTATAATGACACGCACACCATATTCTGTTTGATCACTTGTAACTGGAAAAATTTTCTCGATTTCTTGCCAAAAAGAGGTCAATTTATCTTCTTTCATCGCAGCACGTAACGCTAAACGTGAAATGACACGTAACTGTCCTGCTCCTTCTGTTAATGGTTTATCAAGTATAGTCGGATCCATCGGAAACCACTCTGGAATCGTTGGATCTCCCGCAATATACTCCCTAGGCGTTTTACTAGAACTTGTTTGTGTCTTAAACTTTCGAATATGATCAAATTTACTCAAAGTATTCACATCTGTATCAAATACGTGCATTGCTACCTTTTTTCGGCGCTCTTCAGGCAGTTTTTCATATATTTGATGCGTCACAGTACTACCGATTCCACCTAAACCAATTAATATTGTTGGAACTTGTAATGTCATGTGAACCACCTTCCTATTCTTGCTTGTTTGAAAAAAGGGAAAGAGAATCAATACTCCATCCCCTTCTTTTCCCTATCTACTATTCACATTCGTATTTGTAAATCTCCTTACCATATCCTCTATCAATTAGTAAAATTTCATTTGGATATAGTGTCTTATGTTCCATTCCTACTTCATCCTCTGTTATAAACATTCCATCAATAATCATTCCAACTACTTGTGATTCTTTCGCTACAAAGACAGATTTCGAACCTTTCTTCGCTATAAATGTAACAGATTGCACCGTTTTTCTTTCTGCTCTAAATGGGATACCAAAATAATGGTTCCACCATTTATTTCGAAGTAATTCTGGTTCAGATTGATATAGCCAATCTTTCGCTACCTCTTGATCCCATTCATAATACAGTAGTGCCTTCCGGTGAAATCTCGGCCGAACAATCCATCCTAAAACAATGATTCCTACTACTAGCAGTAATAAAGTGATAGGAATGACAAACTTAAAAATGAGCGCATATTTTTCATAAAACGAAGCATCTTGAATATGGAATGTTATGTTTTTCTTTACTTCTTGTAACTTTGAATCCTGCATTACGATGGTAGCTTCTACGGTGCCGGTATCTGTAAAATTAAATGTGTCGGAGTAATAGGGACGAGGATAAACATAGATCTGATTTCCATGTTGCTTTATTTCATAATTGATTGATTGTTTAGATGTGACACCAGTAGATTTTAATAGTTTTTTTACAGCTTCTTCTGTCATCGGCTTACCATCTAACTGTGGTTGTAAAACAAATGGTTTACTCTTCTCTAAATTTGTTACTTTTTCTTTATAATATTTTGTAACAGTTTGAAGTGATAATTTCGGTTTCTCAGCTGTTTCAATTTTAAATTCTTTCGTCTGTCTATAAAACCCCTTTATATTCATATGAACTTTCCCGCGTACTAACCCTTTACCAAGCTTAGTTTCGTAATAAAACACATGCCTCTTATCGTCCCACTTCATCGGATATTGTTTTCCGTCTATTTCTACTTCTGCTTGAAAGTAAGAAGACTGAACTGGCAACTCCGTAGGCTTTGCTTCAATAACAGCAGTAACACCTTCGTACATTTTCTCTACATTTTTTTGACTACTATCATCTTTGTCATAAGTAGAAACCGTATAATTAAGCGCCGGTTCAACTAGTACTTGTAGTCCTTCTTTCTCAATGTCCTGGTCGACTTCTATCGTATAAGTTCCTGGTTTAATAACTTCCTGATTTTCCGTACTTATATGAACTATATTTCCGAACAATTTTGCTTCTCCTGGTGCATGTATGGAAAAAGAAGATTGTAATTGTAATGGTTTAGAAATTTGTGCGACCTGATAATCGGGCAGAGAAGGCGATTGTCGTACAAGCGTCATACGCTTTAACGGAAACGGTGTTGTAATCTCTACTTTTTTCCCCACTACTTTCGTTTTTACAATCGATTCAACAGAGGAGAATGGATCACGATTTGCAACTAATGCTGCCACTTGATTTACACTTTTTACAATGCCATCTTCTCCGCTTGACGGCATCGTAACACCATTTATCTCTTTCTTCCATATTTCCTTGAACGTATTTAGTTGTTCTTTTTCTTGTTGTCCTAAATCTTCTTCCATCGTAATTAAGACTGGATGTAACGATATCTTTTTTGCATCCATTTCTTTCTTAAACTGGGCTAATTTCTGTGTAATTTGTTCTTTTCCGCCAATCTTATCTTTCTCTAAATCATTAAATGCCCCGTCAGTTAATACAATAAGCCAAAATTCACGTTTTCCATCTATATCTGCTTCCTTTTTTATAGATTGCATCGCCGTTTCTACCGCGCTAAATGGAGTATTTAAATACGTTTTCCACGCTCCAATTCCCTCAATTTCTGTTTGCCTTTTATCCTTCGTTAACGAAATATTTAATGGATCATTTGGCTTACTCATTGGAATGTAAGAAAATTTATCTTTTTCATCTAATAGCGCAACTAAACTTTGCAAAGCATAATTGGCATATTTCCAGCGATCGTTATTTCTCATGCTGCCCGAATCATCATATACAAGTGAAACGACCCTTTCCTTTGCCTCCTCTCCTTTTGCAAAAGCTGATAAAGGTAAACATATAAATAGAAATAACATGAACGTGGCACAAATTCGGATTTTCATGATGAGGCTTCGCCACCTTTGTAGACAAATTCCTATGTTTAAATTTATGAGAGGAAACAAGATATATGACTTGTATTTTAGGACAACTAACCCACCATAACTTTATTATGTAAACAGATCATACACTTGGTAATATTCCTTCTAGCATTCTCTATCCAATTATATAAGTAAAAAAGCCTGTTTAAGCTCCACACTTAAAACAGACTTTTCCTACTTTTTATTTTAAAAACACATAATAAAAAGTTTGATTTTTGATTTAACACATCACTTCTATTGTAAATCCACAGGTGCTTCAACGTAAAATGTATATGCATGGGCATGCTTAGGAGGCTCCACCAAAAATCCATCTTTCTTCAATCTTTGATTTATCTTATCTACATGTTCTTCACTTCCTTGTGGAAATCCTACATGAAATGTTTTTGGATACTGAACTTCTTTTCCCTTCATTAAAGTTAGTATAAATCCATCATTATCACGCATAACTGCAAAGGCATTCCCCCTTGTTCCACTACAAATTAAACCAAAATACCTCTCTAAAAACTCTCTAGATGCTGTTACATCTGTAACTGTTAAATTGAGATGTTTAATTCCCAATCCTCCACCTTCTTTCTCAATTTTCTAACATTTTATCATACAAATAAAAAACACGCCTTTCACAGCGTGTTTCATTGCTTTACATACACTTCAACAATCGGATTCTCTTTATTATCCGCATGCAAGCGTATATTCTCTTCACTTGCATTATAAATACTAGCTAGTAACATTATCGTTAACACATTAGGTGTCTTCGCATCACTTCCGTATTTTCTCTCAAGCGCTTCCTTATATTCAAAATCTAAATCCCCCTGCACATATGTATACACTTCAAAACCATCTTCTAAATTGCAAACTACTGTATCAATAATATCTGCTCCTACTTGCTTCTTCATTTCCTCTCGCAACGCTTCAATAAATTCTTCCCACGGTACTTCGTATGTCTGAAACTGATCTGTAGATTTCATGCCTTTTCCTCCTTATATATCCTCTTCTTATATTTCCCCTTTCCTATAACAATTATAATAGATAGGGCATTCGTACAAGCCGCACTTGTCCCCCTTACATATCGTATTACTGTAATGCGGAAGGAGGAAAGAACATGCATAGACAAAAATGTTATGATACATGCCGACGTTACTTCGGAAAAGTTGTTCGGATTGAAGACCGTGATGGCCGTATACATTTAGGTAAAATAATCGATGTGACACAAAGCTCTGTATGGATCGAACCGGTGCAACAGCGCTCATCTTTTGATTCAGGATTCGGATACTACGACGCTTATGCAAACGGTGGTTGTGACCTTTGCGGCGGCCTTAGCAGATGTGATAGTTGCGGATTTGGATGCGGTGGCGGTGGTGGATTCAGCAGCTGCGGCTGTGGTGGGCGTGGTTGTAGTAGTTGTGGTGGCGGCGGCTGGGGTGGCGGCGGTTGTGGCTGGGGTGTTGAACTCGGATTTGGTTTCATCTTCGGAATTGCATTAGCTGCATTATTTTTCATTTAACATAGTAAAGAGTTGACTACCTTTAGCCAACTCTTTTTCTTTATTTTTCACATATAAAAATACGATGCCCTAAAATATGTTGGTACATAAGCCGTACATTTTCATGCTGTACCCATGCCTCATATAACTCATTTGGAATATGTGAGGATACATTCCATTCCGGCTCTTCTACATAGCTAGAGATCGTTTCTGCAATTGTACCACCGCCAGCAATTGTAATTCTTTTAAAATTTGCTTTCTGAAATAATTGTACCCATTCATTCTCAGTTAATAGTTCTTTCATGCCATATAATTGAGCTATTTTTTCTTCCTCACCCTTATCAATGTGCCTATCAATAATCATTTCAATAACAACAAGCTTACCGTCCTGCTGTAATACACGGTAACACTCCGAGATAGCTCTTTCTTTCTCTGTAAAAGCGATGATTGATTCTCCAAGTACGAAATCAAATGAGTTATTCAAACAAGGTAATTGCTCTACATTTCCTTCAATTAATTGTATATCTAATCCTTCAAACAACCATCTATCTTTTGCCTTTTGAATCATAATTTTATTCTTTTCAACCGTTGTTACTTTATAACCAAGTTCCCTTGTCATATACGCCGCTGTTTTCCCTGTTCCACAACCTATCTCAAGAACATTCGATCCATGTCTAAAAGGCAGTTGTGCTAGCAATTGTTTTGTTAACGTAAACCCGCCAGGATGAGCACTTCCTATTCCGTAATAAGCTAGGAAATCGATGTATGTGTTTCGTTTCATGGGATTCTCCCTTTTTTATTTTATATATTCGAGGACGGAAGAAAAGTGCATAGAAAAAGGGGCGTATTGTACGCCCCTCATCTTACTTATCCTCTGTAATATATGCCCATTTATAGCTATAGTCTCCACCAACTGGATGATGAACGATACCTTTTACTTTAGGTCTTTGAACGATAGCATCACCACGTTGATATAATGGTGCAATTGCTGCATCTTCCAGTAACATTTTCTCCGCTTTCAGTAAGCTATCCCAACGATCTTTCGTTTTCGTTAATAGCTCGCCTTTACCTTTTTGCACAATTTCATCATATTTAGGATTAGAATATCCTGTTTGGTTATGAGGACCATTTGTAACGAACATATCAATGAATGTCATTGGATCTAAGTAGTCAGGGCCCCAACCAGCGTAAGATAAATCATAATCTAGATCTGATTCTAATTTTAACTTTTGTTTAAATGGCTGGTTTTTCAAATTCACTGTTAAGCCTGGTAAGTTTTTCTCAAGTTCTCCTTTTAAGAATTCTCCTACTTTTTTCGCACCATCACCATCATAGTTTAATAGTTCTACTGTAATTGCATCTTTTCCAAGTTCTTTTTTCGCTTTTTCCCAATGCTCTTTTGCCTTTTTCACATCTGTTTTTAAAATATCTCCATTTTCTTTACGGAAGTCTTTTCCATCTGGGCTCTTAGCAAATTCTTTTGGTACTAAGTAATCTGCAGGTGTAGAACCATCATTTAAAATTACATTCGTTAAGCCTTTTTTATCATACGCTTTTGCAATCGCTAAACGTAAATCTTTGCTCTTTAGCACTGTATCTTGCCCACCACGTTTTTGGTTTAAGCGTAAGAAGTACGTTGACGGTGTTTTTTGTGTAAAGAAATCGGGGCTTGATTTATATTTGTCAACAAATTCAGATGTAAGTCCTGAGCGATCAATTTGTCCACTTTCATATAAATTGACACGTGTACCGCTATCTTTTACCACATTAAAGTTAATTTCTTCCAACTTAACTGTTTTATTATCCCAGTATTGTGCATTTTTCTTTAACTTCCAACCTTCTTCATGTTTCCAGTCTGTTAATGTAAATGGTCCGTTGTATAACGTTGTATCTGCTTCTAAACCGTACTTTTCTCCTTTTTCTTTTACAAACTTCTCGTTTAATGGATAAAATGTTCCAAATGAAGTTAATTCTACAAAGTAAGGAACTGGATTTTCTAATTCTACTTCTAACGTATAGTCATCTACAGCTTTTACTCCTAACGTATCTAGTTCAGCTTTTCCTTCATTAATCGCTTGTGCATTTTTTAAATCAAACATAATGTATGCATATTCTGCTGCTGTATTTTTATCTATCGCACGTTTCCAAGCAAACACGAAATCTTTTGCTGTTACAGACTCTCCATTTGACCATTTTGCATTTTTATTTAATGTAAATGTATATTTTTTACCGTCATCACTCTTTTTATATGATTCAGCAACCCCTGGTGTTGCTTTATTATCTTTATCAAGTCTATACAAACCTTCCATTACGTTGTTTAAAGCGAGAAACGATACTTGGTCTGTCGCTTTAGCAGAGTCCATAGATGGAATCTCTTGAGACTCTGTTAAATTAAGCACTTGCTTCGCCGCTAGCTTTCCGCCTTCTTTTTCACCGCTTTTTGGTGTTGTGCTTGCTTTATCTTTTTCCCCAGATCCAGAGCAAGCTGTTAATGCCATACTCATTACTAGAACTGGTGCTACTACCGCTGTTAATTTTTTCATCTTTTTTCTCTTCATTTTTGTACCCTCCCCAATTATATGTACGCTATTAACATTTAGAGATTCCCTACTAACTTTCGTTATCAGAAAATTCTTATTAATTAATATTCTACTGTTTTTTCTAGTTTTGTAAAGTATTTTTGTAAATTTTCTAAAAATTTATTTTTTTATGATAGTAACTTGTTGTTTTAACTACTATATGAATTATCCCCCGTCTACTATATGTAAACATCCATTCCCTTATTCCACTCTATTACTACGTTCTATATTTTTCTTATTAGCATGAGGTCTCTTACTATCATTCATCTTTCTTACTACTTACTGACCTCTCTAATTTCCTCGGATAGAACCTTCTTTATTACCTATCCGATTCTCAATAGGCTAACGAGATTTATTCCCTTATACATACTAAAAAGCATTTCACTTTATTTTTTCCGCCATCCTCAGTTACATACGCCCACTTAAAGCTATATTCTGAACTGATGTTATGTTTCACAATTCCTTTTACATTCGGTTTCATTACGTACGATCTTCCTGTTTGATATAAAGGAACTAACCCTGCATCTTCTTCAAGGAATAATTTCTCAGCTTTCCCTAACGTTTCCCAGCGTTTTTTCGCATCACTCATTAATTCATTACCTGCTTTTCCTACCATTTCATCGTATTTTGGATTTGAATAACTCATTTGGTTGTACGGGCTCTTCGATTCAAACATATCAATAAATGTCATTGGATCCGCATAGTCTGGACTCCAACCTGCATAAGAAATTTCATAATCTTGCGCAGTTTCTAATTTTAATTTTTGTTTGAACGGCTGAATTTTCGTATTAATTGTTGCACCTTTTAAATTTTTCTCAATTTGATCTTTTACATAGTCAGCAATCTTTTTCGCAGTTCCATCATCATAGCTTAGCAATTCAATTGTAACTTGATCTTTTCCAAGTTCTTTTTTCGCTGCTTCCCAAGCTGCTGCACCTTTTTTCGGATCATATTTTAGACCATTTTTAAATGCATCTTGGTAATTTTCACCAAAAGGCCCTGTCGCAAGCCCTTTTGGTACTAATTGATCTGTTGCTTTTGAACCGTTATTTAAAATAACGTTCGCTAAGCCTTTTTTATCAACTGATAATGCAATTGCTTCACGAAGTTTTTTGCTCTTTAAAGGCGTATCTTTTCCGTTACGTTTTTGATTTAAACGTAAGAAGAATGTACTTGATTCCGCATACTCACCATATTCTTCTTTGTTCGATTTATATTTATCTACAAACTCTCCTGATAGTAATGTAAAATCAATTGATCCTGTATCATATAAGTTTACTTTCGTTGCAACCTCTTTTACTACACTATAGTTAATTTCTTCTAATTTCACAGTCTTTTTATCCCAGTACTTATCATTTTTCTTTAGCTGCCAACCTTGTTCATGTTTCCATGAAGACATAACGAACGGTCCGTTATACAACGTTGTATCTGCTTCTAAACCGAACTTATCTCCTTTTTCTTTTACGAACTTTTCATTTAAAGGATAGTACGATGGGAATGCCATTAAATTCAAGAAATACGGTACTGGCTTTTCTAATTCTACTTCTAGTGTATAATCATCTACCGCTTTTGCTCCTAAATCTGTTAGAGGTTTTTCACCTTTATTAATTGCTTCTGCATTTTTAATATAGAAAGCGATAAACGCATATTCTGCCGCTGTATTTTTATCAAGTAAGCGTTGCTATCCATATACGAAATCTTTCGCTGATACAGGATCACCGTTTGACCATTTTGCATCTTTACGTAGTTTAAATGTATATTTTTTGCCATCCTCGCTTTTCGTACTAGACTCTGCCGCTGCTGGAATTGGCTTATTATCTTTATCAAGGCGATATAGGCCTTCCATCGTGTTCCCTAAAATTTGCGCACCTAATGTATCAGTAGATTTAGAAGTATCCATCGTCGGAATTTCTTGGTTTTCCGTACGATTTAATACTTGTTTCGCTGCATATTTAATATCAGATTTTTTTCTTCCCCACTATTTGATGTAGTAGTCGTTTTCTTTTCCCCACCTGATCCAGAACATGCTGTCAATGCAACACTCATCGCTAAAACTGGTATTACAACTGCCGTTAACTTTTTCATTTTTTTCTCTTCATTTTTGTACCCTCCCTAATTATATGTACATTACCAACCCTTGAGAGACCCCTTACTAAAGACTTTTTTAGAAGATTACAACTAATGTCATTCTACTCTTTTTTCCCTAATTGCAAATATTTTTATTTTAAATATTCTGATTTTTTTAGTAGGATTTATCTCCCATCTACTATATGTACATACTATACACCTTATTCTCCTCTATTTAACCATACTAAAAATTAGTATTTTAAGCTCACAAAAAAAGCATTTAAAAGTAGCTAAGCCACTTTTAAATGCTTTTTCAACTCTATTATTTTTCAGTTACATATGCCCACTTAAAGCTGAATTCTGGACTGATATTGTGTTTTACTACACCTTTTACATTTGGTTGTAAAACATAAGAATCTCCACGTTGGTATAAAGGTACAATCGCTACATCTTCTTCAAGTAATGTTTTTTCAGCTTTTCCTAACTCTTCCCAACGTTTTTTCGCATCACTCATTAATTCCGTCCCAGCTTTTTTCACCATGCCGTCATATTTAGGGTCAGAGAAGCTCATTTGGTTATGTGAATGTCCAGTCTCAAACATATCTAAGAACGTCATTGGATCTGCATAATCCGGATTCCATCCGCCATACGAAATATCATATTGTTGTTCAGTTTCTAATTTTAGTTTTTGCTTAAATGGTTGAAGTTTAATATTAACTGTTACACCTTTTAAGTTTTTCTCAATCTGATCTTTAATATATTCGCCAACTTTTTTCGCATTACCAGTATCGTAGTTTAAGAATTCGATTGTAACTTGATCTTTTCCAAGTTCTTTTTTCGCTTCTTCCCAAGCTGCAGCAGCTTTTTTAGGATTTGGTTTCAAACCGTTTTTAAATGTTTCTTGGAAATCTTTACCGTCTGGTCCCGTTGCTAATCCTTTTGGTACTAAGAAGTCAGCTTCTTTTGATCCATCATTTAAAATTACATTTGCTAAATTCTTTTTATCAATTGATAGCGCAATTGCTTCACGTAATTTTTTGCTCTTTAATGGCGTGTCTTGTCCATCACGTTTTTGGTTCATACGAATGAAATACGTACTCACTTGTGAATATGTGCCAAATTCATCTTTCTTGCTTCTATATTTATCAACGAACTCTCCATTTAATAAAGCAAAGTCAACTTGACCGCTATCATATAGATTGACTAAAGTTGCAGCCTCTTTAACAACACTAAAGTTAACTTCTTCAAGTTTTACAGTCTTTTTATCCCAATATTGATCATTTTTCTTTAATTGCCATCCTTGTTCATGCTTCCAATCTTTAAGAACGAACGGTCCGTTATAGACAGTTGTATCAGCCTCTAAACCGAACTTCTCGCCCTTTTCTTTAACGAACTTTTCGTTTAATGGATAATATGATGGGAATGCTACTAAATTTAAGAAGTACGGTACCGCTTGCTCTAACTCAACTTCAAGTGTAAGATCATCTACCGCCTTCACACCTAATTCAGTTACAGGTTTTTCTCCTTTATTTACTACTTCTGCATTTTTAATCGGGAATGCAATAAATGCATACTCAGCAGCCGTTTTTGGATCTAACAGACGTTGCCAAGCATATACGAAATCCTTTGCAGTTACTGGATCTCCATTTGACCATTTTGCATCTTTACGTAGTTTGAACGTATATTTTTTACCATCTTCACTTTTCGTACTAGATTCTGCCGCTGCTGGAATCGGCTTATTGTCTTTATCAAGACGATATAAACCCTCCATCGTATTACCAAGCATTTGTGAAGATACTGTATCAGTTGATTTAGAAGAATCCATAGTTGGAATTTCTTGTGTTACTGTTCGATTCAGCACTTGTTTCGTTGCTAATTTTTCCCCTGACTTACTATCTCCACCAGAGCTAGAATTTGTGCTTGTCTTCTTATCTCCACCTGATGTAGAACATGCTGTTAACGCCATGCTCATTGCTAAAACCGGTGCTACAACTGCTGTTAGTTTTTTCATTTGTTTCTTTTTCATTTTCTGTACCCTCCCTAATTCTAAACGATAGCTATTCAAGAATTTTCTGATAATTCTGTTTTTCTCTATATATTTATCAGACGATTCTTACTACTTCTTATTCTACTAATTTTTTAAAATTTGTAAAGTATTATTATTGAAAATTTTTAAAAAATTATTTTCTTACAGTAATATTCATAAAAATTCCATATGATCTTCAAATTCTATTTCTCTTTCATATAAATGTACCACTTTAATGGTATTTATCATATTTACACATTAAATATCTATGAGCTCTTGTTAATAAATAATGTATATTTTTAGAAACTCCTTTCCTACAAAAATAAAAAAAGTCAGCAAAACTGACTTTTTACCCGGCTATTTTTTCTCTTTTCATTTCCTCTATTACTTTCGTATACTTCTCTTCATCAAATTCATTTTCACTTTTTGCAACAACTACAGTTGCAATACCGTTACCAATTAAATTAACGATAGCACGTGCTTCTGACATGAAACGATCTACACCAAGTAATAGCGCTAAACCTTCTAATGGGATAACATTCATTGCAGATAAAGTAGATGCTAGCACAATAAAACCTCCACCAGTTACTGCTGCTGCACCTTTAGATGTAACTAATAAAATAGCTATTATAGTTAATTGTTGACCTAGTGAAAGATCGACATGAAAGACTTGAGCTAAAAATATAGTAGCCATCGATAAATAAATTGTCGTTCCATCTAAATTAAATGAGTATCCTGTCGGAATGACTAAACCTACTACTGGCTTCGAACATCCCAAGTCTTCCATCTTTGTCATCATTCGCGGCAGTACTGATTCTGATGACGATGTCCCGAGAACAATGAGTAATTCTTCTTTAATGTGAGCTAAATATTTCCACAAACTAAATTTGTACAGTTTACAAATAAAATTTAAAACAATAAAAACAAATAATGCCATTGTCGCATATACACAAATCATTAATTTGCCAAGTGGTATGAGCGTGCTTAAACCATACTTCCCAATTGTAAATGCCATCCCACCGAATGCTCCAACCGGTGCTAATTTCATTACAATTGATAAAATGTTAAAAAATACTTTCGATAATCTTTCAAAAAAGTCAATAACCGGTTGTCCATTTTTCCCTAACATCGTTAACCCTGCGCCGAATAAAATGGAGAAGAACAGAACTTGTAAAATATCACCTTTGGCGAATGCTTCAAACATGTTAGACGGCACGATATGTAAAAAGAAATCCATCCATTTCATTTC
The DNA here is from genome assembly GCF_022663675.1 of Bacillus cereus group sp. BfR-BA-01355. Taxonomy (NCBI): domain Bacteria; kingdom Bacillati; phylum Bacillota; class Bacilli; order Caryophanales; family Bacillaceae; genus Bacillus; species Bacillus cereus group sp. BfR-BA-01355. The sequence goes on along the minus strand of NZ_JAKUFY010000078.1, from coordinate 5,084 downwards.
TTGTCCGCTTTGTACACTCCGCCCTTTAGTTTTGAGGGATCTAATCCGTCTCCGGGACGCACAACATTCGCTACGATGATACCAATAATTAAAGCCGCTGTTGTAACAATTTCAAAATATAATAGTGCCTTCCCACCAACACGGCCTACCTTTTTCATACTTCCCATACTTGCAATACCGAGCACAATTGTTAAAAAGATAATCGGTGCAATAACCATTTTAATCATATTGATGAATGTTTCACCAATTGGCTTCATTTGTTGTCCAACACTCGGCCAAATTGCCCCTACTGCAATACCACAAATAATGGCCACAATAACTTGGAATGTTAAATTCTTTGCAATTCTCATTTTTGCTACTCCCCTGTATTTTCATTTCTCCCAAACTATTTTAAGCAATAACATTTATTCTATGTGATAGCCCCCTTGCTATTTAACTTAAACCACAATTTTATGTTACACTATTATCTTTAATTTTGAAAATAGCATATAACATTTAAAAATAAATGACATACTATTATACACAATAAAAAGCAGACATTACGTCTGCTTTAATTCTCCTCAATTTGCTTTTCACTTAACCCTAGATGTGTTCTAAGAGTATTACTCAAACTCTGCAAATCTTTTTTATTAGGATTATAATAATATACACGTTGCCCATTTGGACCATTAGGTAAATATAAATCATCACCAGCTAGTTGTATTTTTTCAACTGAACCGTTTAAACCGTATTTATAAAAAGATAAAATATCATCCATTACTAAGTTTGTTTTAAAATCGTCGTCAACTGCCTCAACTATTTTTTCTAGCTTCGTAATCGATCCTACACTTTTTAATTTACTTAAAATCGATTCAATAACAAGTTGTTGCCTCTGCCCTCTCATCGCATCACTATCAATATGGCGCGTTCTTGCTAGTGCAAGTGCTTCTTCCCCATTTAATTTTTGCAATCCTTTTTTCAAATGAATCGCATCAGGTTCATCTTTACTATTTTGCTCCGTAAATTCAACTGGGACATCTACTTCAATACCATCTAACCCATCAACAATTTTAGTAAAGGAACCAAAATTAAATTTCACAAAATAATCAACGGGCACCTGTAACAATTTTTCTACCGCTTCCACAGAAGCTTGCGGTCCTCCATCTTTACCATTTTTAACGAAACCACTTCCATATGCATGGGTTATTTTATCTTTTTTCTTTTCAACTGGAACGTATGTATATGTATCACGCGGTATGCTCGTTAATTTCACTGTTTTATCGTCTTTATTAAAAGTCGCTAACAATAATGCATCTGTATGAAATGCACCATTATACTCCTTTTGTCGTTCTTGATTTTCATCAATTCCCATAATTAAAAGTGAAACATGATTTGCAATTGGCTTTACAGATTTCTCACGTAAATTGGATTTTTCACCTCGTGCTAAATTCAAATTAGATTTTTGTACGAGACTAGAAGTTTTCATATATACATAGGCTCCATAGCCAATTCCACCAAATAGCAATACCGCTAGTAGTAAACTTATTATCGTTTTCTTTTTATATTTTTGCTTATTTTTCTCTTCTCTTAAAGATGAATGATTCCCCATTTACTCTCCTCCTGTTTCTATTCATCCAATATGTTTTTCATATTTAGCGCTATCCTTTTGAAACATACTTTCTTTCAATCCCTTATCTATTTGTATCCATTCTGTCGTAAGTGAATATTGAATCAAGCCTTCTTGAAAACTAAGAAATTTCAACATAATCCCTGTATTTTTCTCCACAACCATTTCGAATTTCCCTCTTAAATCTTCAGAGGTGCTAACAGGCATCTCTATATTGATGACTCCTTCAATTTTGTAACAATCTAATCCAAGATATTTCGTTTCTTTATAATTCCAATCTTTATATCGAATTAACAAATCTGCGAATTCTGATTGAATACTATATTTCGCTAGTCCTACATATTCATCATCATATCGCTTTTTTTCACCTGATTTTCTCAATAACCTTTCCGTAGGATTTAACTTTAATAATTCATTGTTTCTTTCTTTCGGGTTCCATTTTGTCTCTTTATAGGTATACTTCTCATCATCAAACTCTTTTTTCTTGCCCTCGTTATATATAATTGTTCGTTTTTTCGCTAGTTTATCTTCTTTCGAAGAGATACCTCTTTGTTTTTCCGTATCAATTGCATACTTATATGTTGTAGCAATTCTTGATGAGCTAGAATATTCCTCAAATTGTCCTGAACTATTTTTAAAATAATCAATAGAATCTAGCATCTTTTGATGAATCTTTTCTTTATCTGGATAATGTACATTTGATTTTATTTCTTCTTCATTTTCATAATCAGAAAACGCTTTTTTCTTTACATATTCAAATACTCCACCGTTTTGCGCAAAACTTTGTATAGAAAACTCAGACATAGATACCACTGAAAGTATACAAACCGCTGCACTAATTATCATCATATGGATTTTGTAACTCTTCTTTTTTACCTGAAGATTATGTAGTGTACCATTAATCTTTTCATTTAACTCTGGAGGTACTATAACATTTTCATTTTTTATTCTCTTTTTTAATTTCTCATCAAATAATTTTTCACTATCCACCCTTTACACCCCCTATTCCATCTTTAATCGTTTTTGTAGTTGTTCCCTCGCACGCGATAATCTTGATTTCACTGTTCCTTTCGGTATTTCTAACAGCTTCGCAATACTATCTTGATTCATATCTTCATAGTAATAAAGCACCGTAACAGCTCTTAATTCTTCATGTAACGATTGAATCGCATTATACAAATCTATATCTTCATACTGATCACACGCACTCATATTGTAATCATTCTCTTCTGTCACAATTACATTTTTATACGCTCTAATAATATTGTTACACTCATTCATTAAAATTCGAATTAACCAAGTTTGAAAAAACTCTTCTTTTTTTAGTTTTTTTATATTTTCATAAGCTTTTAAAATTGTTGTCTGTATCGCGTCCTCTATATTTGTCTCATCACGTAACATCGCCTTTGCTATTCGATACATCTTCACTTTTTCTGTATGTATAAGCGTTATAAAGGCTTCATGATCGCCTTTTTTCGCTAAAGAAACATCGGTTTCTTCTTTTATAATCATTTTATATAAAGGGATTACTTTCACAATTGCTCCTCCTGTTTCATCCTCACTTCAAATTTAACTTTACATGTATTAGACGTAGGAACCTAGGAAAAGGTTCATTTTTTTGAATATTTTTGTAAATAAAAAGATAAATATCCTTTATAAGTGTTATGTAATAAACATACTAGATTTAATTTACAAATAAAAAAAGCCCACTTTCTCAGTGGACTTTCTACTTTACAACGGTAAATCCCTCTTCTTAAAAACTACAATTGCTACTATGAAAATACAAAGTGCTCCAGCAGTTAAACCTATACTTACCGGCCATATATTATACGTTCCTTCAGCAATTTCTTTCGGATGAAACAGCGTGAATAATGATAGACTTCTCATCCACTCTAACTTATCACTTAATTTACCTACCATATCCAATACGAAAAATAAGATAGTTAAACTCGCTGAATAACTTAGTGCCTTTCTTTCGTCATTACATATACAAGAAAAGAAAAATGAATACGCACTAACGACTAAAAATATGAGCCCTCCGACTACATTTATCTTCAAAAATAATTCTTTATTTAAGTTATTATCTTGTAAAAACCATTCTGCACCTACTAACCCAGCTACATACGTAACAGATACAATAATCAGAAGTCCCAATATGAGAACAGCAGCTTGTGTAATAGCAATTTCCACTCTAGATACAGGTGTTGCTAACAAGTATGCCATTGCTCCTTTATCTACATGACGAGCAATTAAATGTGTTGCAACTGTTACACAAAAAATTGTTAAAATGATAATAAACAATAGACTATAGTATTCACCAGCTAAAAAATCCATTACGTTTTGAATCGGACTTTCCATACCAACGATTTTTTTCACACTATCAGGCATGGCAGCTATTAGTTCATTTAGCCCTTTCGCTGATACCATTGACGGGAATATCCAAATTAATAACCACAAATATAAAGCCGCACCAAACGCATAACTCAAAATATTTTTTTGTGTTTCTTTCAAACTAGCTAAAAATAATTGCTTATTCATGCGTTACCCCTTCTTTCTTATCGTAATAATGCATAAATAAATGTTCTAAATCCATCGCTCTCGTTTGAAGTGCCGTTACATTATAGTTTGAAATTGTTTGTAAAACAGTTTGATAGTTTCCTTGTACAATGATAGATGCCTCTCTACCTTTTACCACTTCAAATTGCAAATTACACTTTGTAAGAGATTCAATCTCTTCTTGCGATGATACGGTTACATCTATTACCTGTCGTCTCACACTTTGTAAATCGTGAATATTTTCAACCGTTACGAGTCGACCATCTTTAATAATCGCTACTCGATCACACGTACGCTCAATTTCAGTGAAAATATGTGATGACATTAGGATTGTTTTTCCTCTTTGCTTTTCCTCTAATATTAATTCTATAAATACTTGCTGCATAAGTGGATCAAGTCCAGATGTTGGTTCATCTAAAATTAACACCTCTGGATCGTGCATAAATGCAGCAACTATCCTCACTTTTTGCTTCATTCCTTTAGACATTTTGCGAATCGGTGTTTTCACATCAAATTGCAGACGATCTATCAGTTCATCTCGTCTTTTCGTATCCTTTAATCCACGCATTCCTTGCATTAATTTTAAAAACTCTAATCCGTTCATTCCTTCAATAAAAGAAATTTCACCCGGTAGATAACCAACTTCCCTTTGAATTTTCGCTGCTTCATTCCAACAATCTAATCCAAAAATTGTCGCTTTACCAGCTGTCGGTTTTATAAATCCCATTAAATTACGAATCGTCGTTGATTTCCCGGCACCATTCGGTCCTAAATAACCAAATACTTCTCCCTCTTTTACATCAAATGTAATATGAAACAAACCTTTTCCATTCGAAAACTGTTTTGTGACATCCTGAACTGAAATCATAATTCCACCTCATTTTTTGAAATATTTAATATGTGATATTTCAAAATCATTGTA
>NZ_JAKUFY010000077.1:0-25361 GCF_022663675.1 Bacillus cereus group sp. BfR-BA-01355 | reverse complement strand
AAACTTCCCTTTCAATACATGTTTAAAAAGGAGGATTCAGAGGGACGAGCAGCTCGAGGCGCTTATGCCAAGAGGAGCGCAGTGTAGCTTTAACTACTCGAGCACCGGACTAGCAAAGCAACGACGAGATGCGACCTCCATCTGAACCGGACTTTTTTAAACTTCCTCTCCAATACATGTTTAAAAAGGAGGATTCAGAGGGACGAGCAGCTCGAGGCGCTTATGCCAGGAGGAGCGCAGTGTAGCTTTAACTACTCGAGCACCGGACTGGCGAAGTAACGACGAGATGCGACCTCCATCTGAACCGGACTTTTTTAAACTTCCTCTCAAAAAAAGTCTAGACGGTTATAGTATAACCATCTAGACCCTATTCTTACTTCTCTTCTTTCAAGCTTAATTTTAAGTTCAGTTCTTCAAGCTGTGCTTCTGCAACTGGGCTTGGAGCTTCTGTTAATAAGCAGCTTGCGCTTGCTGTTTTCGGGAATGCAATTGTATCACGAAGGTTCGTACGGCCTGCAAGTAACATAACAAGACGGTCTAAACCTAATGCGATTCCGCCGTGTGGTGGTGTACCGTATTCGAATGCTTCTAATAAGAATCCGAATTGCTCTTGCGCTTCTTCTTGTGAGAATCCAAGTGCTTTGAACATTTTTTCTTGTACGTCACGCTCGTAAATACGAAGTGATCCGCCACCAAGCTCATAACCGTTTAATACAAGGTCATATGCTTGTGCACGTGCTTTTTCTGGTGCTGTTTCTAGTAGCTCAACATCTTCACGGAATGGCATTGTGAATGGGTGGTGAGCTGCGAAGTAACGATCTGCATCTTCATCGTACTCAAGAAGTGGCCAATCAGTTACCCATAGGAAGTTAAATTTACTTTCGTCAATTAACTCAAGCTCTTTACCTAGACGTAAACGAAGTGCGCCTAAGCTATCTGCAACAACGCTCTTCTTATCTGCTACAAATAGTAATAAGTCGCCAGCAGTAGCTTCTAATGTAGTCATTAACACGTTTGCATCTTCTTCACCGAAGAATTTCGCAATCGGTCCTTTTAGGCCGTCTTCTTCAACTTTAAGCCAAGCTAGACCTTTTGCACCGTATACTTTCACAAATTCAGTTAATGCATCGATGTCTTTACGAGAGTATTTACTTGCAGCACCTTTTGCATTAATTGCTTTTACTTGTCCGCCGCTTTCTACAGCACTTGTAAACACTTTAAATCCACAACCTGCTGCAAACTCAGATAAGTCTGTTAGTTCCATTTCAAAGCGTGTATCTGGCTTATCAGAACCGTAGCGAGCCATTGCATCAGCATATTTCATACGAGGGAATGGTGCACTAACTTCTACACCTTTTGCATCCTTCATAACTTTCGTCATCATACGCTCCATCATATCTAAAATTTCATCTTGTGTTAAGAATGAAGCTTCGATATCGATTTGCGTGAATTCTGGTTGACGATCCGCACGTAAATCTTCGTCACGGAAACAACGTGCTACTTGATAGTAACGCTCAAATCCGCCGACCATAAGAAGCTGTTTAAATAACTGTGGTGACTGTGGTAATGCATAGAATTCACCATCATGTACACGACTTGGTACTAAATAGTCACGAGCTCCTTCTGGCGTGCTTTTCGTTAAAATTGGTGTTTCGACTTCTAAAAACTCTTCTGTATCTAAGAAATTACGAATTGTTTTTGTTACGTCGTGACGCATTTTGAATGTGTTGAACATTACAGGACGACGTAAGTCTAAATAACGATATTTTAAACGCACATCTTCTGATGCATCTGTATCATCAGCAATGATAATTGGCGTTGTTTTCGCTGCATTTAGTACATTTACTTTTGTTGCTTGTACTTCAATACGACCAGTTGCCATATTGTCATTAATTGCGCCTTCACCACGTTCAACAACTGTACCTTCTACGTGTAATACGTATTCACTACGAATTGTTTCTGCTACTTCTAACGCTTCTTTTGATGTTTCTGGGTTAAATACAACTTGTACGATACCTGTGCGGTCACGTAAATCGATAAAGATTAATCCACCTAAGTCACGGCGTTTTTGTACCCAACCTTTTAATTGAACTGTTTGTCCAACAGCTTCTACTGTTACTTTTCCACATGCATGTGTTCTTTCAGCCACTGTAAGTTCCCCCTATATTAATTTCTCTGCTACGTATGAAGCAAATACATCTAACGCTACTTCTTCTTGTTCACCTGTTGCCATATCTTTTAAGTTAATGATACCTTTATCCAGCTCATCTTCTCCTAATACAGCTACAAATTTCGCCTTTAGACGATCTGCTGATTTAAATTGTGCTTTCATTTTGCGATCTAAATAATCTTTTTCAACTGACAATCCAGCTTTACGAAGATTGAACGCAACTTTTGCAGCATGGTCTTTCGCTTTTTCACCGAGCGCTACAACGTAACAATCAATGCTATGTTCAAGTGGTAATTCAATATTTTCAGCTTTTAGCGCCATAATTAAACGTTCAATACTCATTGCAAAACCGATACCTGGCATTTCTGGTCCACCGATTTCTTGTACAAGTCCGTTATAACGGCCACCACCGCTTAATGTAGTGATCGCACCGAAACCTTCTGCCTCACTCATAATTTCAAAAACAGTGTGTTGATAGTAGTCTAAACCACGTACTAAGTTCGGATCTTTTTCAAATGGAACATCCATCATCGTTAATAGTTCTTGAACTTTGTCGTAGTATACTGCTGAATCTTCGTTTAAGTATTCTGTAATAGATGGTGCTGTTCCCATTAATTCATGGTTACGGTCTTTCTTACAGTCTAAAATTCGAAGTGGGTTCTTTTCTAAGCGAGATTGACAGTCAGAGCAGAATTCGCCGATACGTGGCTCAAAGTGTGCGATTAATGCATCACGGTGTGCTTGACGGCTCGCTGCATCACCTAAACTGTTTAATACAACTTTAATATTTTTTAAGCCCATGCCGCGGTAAAATTCAACAGCAAGTGCAATTACTTCTGCATCAATTGCAGGATCATTACTGCCGATTGCTTCGATACCGAATTGTACGAATTGACGATAGCGACCTGCTTGTGGTCTTTCATAACGGAACATTTGACCGATATAGTATAATTTCGTTGGTTGTGTTGCATCACCAAACATTTTATTTTCAACGTAAGAACGTACAACAGGTGCAGTACCTTCTGGACGTAATGTTAAGCTGCGCTCTCCACGATCTTGGAATGAGTACATTTCTTTTTGTACGATATCTGTCGTATCACCAACACCACGTAAAAATAGCTCCGTGTGCTCAAAAATTGGTGTACGAATTTCTTTATAATTGTAACGACGGCAAATTTCGCGTGCTTGCCCTTCGATATACTGCCATAACTCAACAGTGCCTGGAAGAATATCTTGCGTTCCGCGTGGGATTTGAATAGACATATTCAGTTCCTCCTCAAATTGTTTTAATCTTAATAAAAATAAAAAAACTCCCGCCTCTACTGTTTAAACAGTAGGGACGAGAGTATTATACCCGTGGTGCCACCCTAATTGAAGCACGTATGCTTCCACTTTTTTAATAACGCTTAAATATGCGTTCATCCCTACTAAGCATATATGCCGTTCAAGTTGAAACCTCTAGAGTGTCATTCAATCAGTCATCATGCAGAAATGTTTTCAGCCTAAGACATTCCTTCTCTTTCCATGTGTGTCTCATTTACTCTTCTCTATCAACGGTTATATTCATATGTAAATATAAAATTACTATACGTTTGTTAAGTAGGATTGTCAAGTGCTCTAAGAACGTTCAATCTGCTTCTTTAGACGCTTTACATCTTGAAGAGAAATCCCAAACTCGGAAGCAAGCTCCATTGAAGTATTGTTTTGCTCTTTTGAAATAAAATCATGAAAATTCACGTTAAATAGTTGATTTGCACCATTTGTAACAGAATGCCCTTTTTCATTCATGCGCATACGTATATCCCTCACATTCAATATGGATGTTTTACTTTTTATTGTTCCATATTGATGAGAGAGTTATACATAACCGAAACTGCTATTGATTCCAAATAAACATTAGTATTCGATTTATAACAATAACAATAGCCAGTCCACTTGCTAGCATATGATGCTTCAAATGATATAATGCTGCAACACCTACTCCAAATACGATAATTTCTAATAATACATGTAATATACCTTTTACTTCCCATTCTGCATGTGGAGCTCCAAATAACCCCCAAATGGCAGTAACAACAATCGGAATAATAATAGCAAGTGTAATTTTTATAGCTGTTGTTGTTCCTACTCGAAACCCCCAGTATCCAACAATCCCAAGAATACATAACTCTAGCATAAAACGTAAAGCTATATTAAATTCTTGAAGCATACTACACCTTCTTTTCCTTTTATTCCCCTTCAAATTAATCGTATGATAAATGAACAAAACATACAACAATGTATAAAAAAGAGAGGATTATATAACCCTCTCTTTTTTATCAACACTATTTACTTTCTACAATTAAGGTCACCGGACCATCATTGATTAAAGAAACGTCCATCATTGCTCCGAATTTCCCTGTTTCTACATGCAATCCTTGTTTGCGAACTTCTTCATTAAAGAAATCGTATAAACGCTCTGCATAGTCAGGTTTCGCAGCATCCATAAAGTTTGGACGTCTCCCCTTGCGACAATCTCCGTATAATGTGAATTGCGAAATAGATAGAACTTGTCCTTCTACATCAAGTACAGAATGATTCATCTTTCCGCTCTCATCTTCAAAAATACGTAAGTTTGAAATTTTTTCCGCAATGTAAGTTGCATCTTTTTCTGTATCTTCGTGCGTAATGCCAACTAGTAATGTTAAACCGAACGGAATTTGTCCTACGATCTCACCGTCTACCGTGACAGACGCTTTCTTTGATCGTTGTAAAACAACTCTCATCTTTCTACACTCCCTATTAATGCATCATGCGTCGTACTGCATAAATTTCCGGAACACGTTTAATGCGTTCTACTACTTTTTTCAAATGTTGTAAGTTACGAATTGAGATTGACATATTAATTGTCGCCATCTTATTACGGTCACTTCTACCAGAAACAGCTGAAATGTACGTTTTCGTCTCTGTAACAGCTTGCAGTACTTCATTTAATAAACCACGGCGATCGTAACCTGAAATTTCAATATCAACGTTATACTCAATTTCTTTTTCAGGGCTACCTTCCCACTCTACTTCTAATAATCTTTCTACAGCTTCTTCTGTATGAACATTTACACAATCACGGCGGTGAATCGATACGCCTCGGCCTTTTGTAATATATCCAACGATATCATCGCCCGGAACTGGGTTACAGCATTTCGATAAACGGATTAATAAATTATCAGCACCGCTTACTTTTACACCAGAATCCCATTTTCGAATTTTCATCGGTTTACGAACTTCTTTAACTTCAACAATCTCTTCTTCTTCGCGTTGTTTGCGGAACTTGTCCGTTAGTCGCGTAACAATTTGCGAAGCTGTAATTCCGCTATATCCAACTGCTGCAAACATATCTTCTTCATTTGCAAAGTTAAATTTCTCAGCGACGCGTTTTAAGTTATCAGGCGCTAATACTTCTTTCATCTCATACTCTAGACCACGTACTTCCTTTTCAACAAGTTCACGGCCTTTTTCAATATTTTCGTCTCTACGTTGTTTCTTAAAGAATTGACGAATTTTATTTTTTGCATGAGATGTTTGAGCAAGTTTTACCCAATCTTGACTTGGGCCATAGGAATGTTTCGACGTTAAAATTTCAATGATGTCGCCTGTTTTTAATTTATAATCCAGCGTCACCATTTTACCGTTTACTTTTGCACCAATTGTTTTATTCCCAATTTCCGAATGGACACGATACGCGAAATCAATCGGAACCGATCCAAGTGGTAATTCCATTACATCGCCTTTCGGTGTAAAGACGAATACCATGTCAGAGAATAAATCAATTTTTAATGACTCCATAAATTCTTCTGCATTAGAAGCTTCATTTTGCCATTCTAATATTTGACGGAACCATGTGAGTTTCTTCTCTAATGTACCTGTTGTTTCTGCTGTTTTTCCTTCTTTATACGCCCAGTGTGCCGCAATCCCGAATTCTGCAATTTCGTGCATTTCTTTCGTACGAATTTGCACTTCAAGTGGGTCACCTTTCGGTCCAATTACGGTCGTATGAAGAGATTGATATAGATTTGCTTTTGGCATTGCAATATAATCTTTAAAACGACCTGGCATCGGCTTCCAGCACGTATGAATAATTCCAAGCACCGCATAACAATCTTTAATACTATTTACAACAACACGTACAGCTAATAAATCGTAAATTTCATTGAACTGCTTATTTTGCAGTGCCATTTTACGATAAATACTGTAAATATGTTTCGGTCTTCCAGAAATCTCAGGTTGAATTGCAACTTCTTTTAATTTCTCACGAATACCAGTCATTACTTCGTCTAAATATTCTTCACGTTCTGCACGTTTACGCTTCATTAAATTTACAATACGATAATATTGCTGTGGATTTAAATAGCGAAGTGACGTATCCTCTAGCTCCCATTTAATAGTACTAATTCCGAGTCTATGTGCTAAAGGTGCAAAGATTTCTAACGTTTCATTCGCTATGCGACGCTGCTTCTCTTGAGGCAAATGTTTCAATGTACGCATGTTATGAAGACGATCAGCTAGTTTAATTAAAATAACTCTAATATCTTGAGCCATTGCAATAAACATTTTGCGATGGTTTTCTGCTTGTTGTTGTTCGTGAGATTTATATTTGATTTTCCCAAGCTTTGTAACACCATCAACAAGCATAGCAATTTCTTTGTTAAATTCCCGTTCAATATCTTCTAACGTAATCTCTGTATCTTCCACTACATCATGTAAGAAACCTGCTGATACCGTAGCTGGATCCATGTGTAAATCAACTAAAATACCTGCAACTTGAATCGGATGAATAATATACGGTTCACCCGATTTTCTATATTGTTCGCTATGCGCATCACGTGCATATTCATAGGCACGTGCCACTAGCTCAATATCTTCATCCGCTAAATATTGACTTGCTTTCTCGAGTACCTGTTCAGCTGTTAGTACCTGCTCATTTGCCATCGAATCACCTTTTATTGAAAATTGACTTTATCTTTATTTAATAGAATAAATTATATTCTATCATTATAACCCAATGATTGTGAATTGTGAAAAGGAAAAGATTTTACTGACATTTCACCATGATTTTTTGTTCAATTATACAAAAGTACCCGCTCCTCTCCAAGAGATTCACGGGTACTTTTTATCACCGTAGTTTTACCTATATAGTGATTAGTATTTTTCTAATACTAATACATCGTAACCATCTAACATTTTACGACCATCTAAGTAAGTAAGCTCTACTAAGAATGCAATCCCTGCTACAACTCCGCCTAGCTCTTCAACCAACTTAATTGTCGCTTCGATTGTTCCACCTGTAGCTAATAGATCATCTGTAATTAATACGCGTTGACCTGGCTTAATTGCATCTTTATGGATTGTTAAAACATCCGTTCCATATTCTTTACCGTAATCAACTGTAATTACTTCACGTGGTAATTTTCCTAATTTACGAACTGGCGCAAATCCTACTTCTAACGCATAAGAAACTGGGCAACCGATAATGAAACCACGAGCTTCTGGTCCTACTACAACATCGATATCTCTTTCTTTTGCGTACTCAACGATTGCATCTGTTGCTGCTTTGTATGCTTTACCGTCATTCATTAAAGGTGTAATGTCTTTAAACACAATACCTTCTTTCGGATAATCCGGTACAATTGCGATATGTTGCTTGAAATCCATATTTCTGAATCCTCCTCAGATCTAAAAGGTTTGTAAATACAAATCCTTTACCCTAACTGTTCTACTTCTTTATGATTACGAATCGTTTCAAACCATGTATATAGTTGCTGATATGTGCTATAAACCAATTCTTTTTCTAATTGTAAGTGGTTCATTTTCTCACGATATGTGTTCGATTCAATTAAATCACGCTTTTGTTTTTTGTCTGCCATAAAAATGACGCCATCTTTTATTGTAACAAATTCTAACTCAAAAAACACCTGTGTCATGAAATTTACTGTATCTTTTGACCAGCCTTTATGGCGACATAGTTGTTCTCCATATTGTCTTAAAGAAAATGGTGTTTTTTGGCTTAAGAAAGAATAGTACCATTTAAAGTGTTCTCTCGTAGGAACTGTACTAAATAGATGGTTATTTTCTTGATAAAACAGCGTATAAATTCGCGCTGGGAATCCTACTTTAAATAACTCACGTAATTCATCTGTTCCGTTTGGCAAATCGAGTAACACGATGTATTGATCATCTAAATGCGTTACTTCTGACGCATGCATAAGCTTTTCTTTATAGTCCTCTAAAGAAAATTTATTCAATACCTCTTCAGAAAAATACACCATTGTTATTTTTTCTTTCGGAAGTTCTGCTAAATTTGCTTCTGCATTACGCATACTACGCCAATCAAATAGTTGCCACGCCTCTACAGCAATATCTTGTACCATTAATTGTGGCTTCTTAAAATTGTTCCATTCATTGATGGATGCTTCTCCTATTACAGATACTTTTGCAACTGGAGAGATTTCTTTCGCATATGCACCGAAACCGAATCCAATTGTATCCAGTGTTGCTTGTCCATCACGAAGAGCCATTTTTAAATGAGAGCCATCTGATCCGATTGCGCGAATACTTTCTAACTCTGCATCTTTCACTGCAATACGTGGTTTCGGATTTCCAACACCAAATGGTGCTAACTTCTGCATATCTTCAATTGCCGCTAGCGTTACATCCTCCACTTTACAAAAAACATCAACTGCTGTAATTGGAATAAAATCTTCTTCTGTTAAAATTGCATCTGCCTGTTCATTTAAGCGACGGCGTAATTCATCTACATCATTCATATGTAGCGTCATCCCAGCTGCCATCGGATGCCCTCCGAAGTGTGGCAATAACTCTCTACAATCTGATAAATTTGCAAACAAATCAAATCCTGCAATACTACGCGCTGAGCCTTTTGCTGTTTCTTTTATAGGATCAATGCATAATACAATAGTCGGACGATAAAAACGTTCAACTAATTTAGAAGCGACAATCCCAATTACACCTGGATTCCAACCTTCTTTTGCAAGTACTAATACTTTGTTTTCTTCTGGCGGAAAGTTATTTTCAACTTCAGCGATAGCCTCTTCGGTAATTTGCTTTACAATATCTTTTCGCAGTTTGTTCAGCTCATCAATTTCTTCGGCCAACTCTTTCGCTTCCTCAGGATCATCTGATAATAAAAGGTGTACAGCCGGCGTTGCATCTTCTAAACGCCCGACCGCATTAATACGCGGTGCAATTGAGAAGCCAATACTCTCTTCTGTAATTTCACTTTGCGAAACGTTAGCAACTTTAAACAATGCCTTCAAACCAATATTTTTCGTCATACGCATATGTTTTAAACCGCGTTTCACTAGCAACCTATTTTCACCATGAAGTGAAACTAAATCGGCTACTGTACCGATTACTGCAATCTCTAATAAATGTTCTGGTACACGGCCTAATAGTGCATGCGCAACTTTAAACGCAACACCTACACCAGCTAAATAGTGAAACGGATATAGGCCACCTTCTAATTTCGGATGTATAATCGCAAGTGCTTCTGGCAATTCTGGCGGTGGCTCATGGTGATCTGTAATAATTAGATCTATTCCAAGCTCCTTTGCTACATTCGCTTCATGTACTGCTGCGATGCCAGTGTCAACAGTAATAATCAGTGAGAACCCTGCGCTATGCGCCCAACGAAACGCTTCTTCGTTCGGTCCATACCCTTCTGTAAAACGATTTGGAATGTAAAATTCTACTTCTGCACCTAATTCTTGAAGAGCAAGATATAAAACCGTCGTACTACTTACTCCGTCCGCATCGTAATCACCAAATATTAATATTTGCTCTCCATTTTGAATCGCCTTATTTACACGTTCTACCGTTCTATCCATTCCTTCTAATAAAAATGGATCATGAAATTCTTGATTTTCTGTATTTAAAAAATCTAAAATCTTATCTTCTGTATCTAGTCCTCTACCGAGGAATAATGAAACGACAAGTGGCGATAACTGTAATTTACTTGCTAATTCACTCACTCGCTCGTCATTATATTCTTTTTCTTTCCAACGCGTCTTCGGTTGTAACACGAAATCACCCCTTAACCTGTTTATTATACAAGACAGATTAAGGGGTGACAATATAATGCAAACTACGATGCAATATCTATATACAAAAATGTTAATGATGTTTAATTTGGAGAATACGGATTTATATGTACGAATACATTTTGTACATTCTCTTGTTTCATAAGTATTTCTTTCACATGTTTTCCAATGCGGTGTCCTTCTTCTACAGTAATGTATGGATCTACAGACACTTTAATATCGACAATAACATAATGACCATGCTCCCGTGCATATAAAGAACCAATTTTTTTCACACCATCTACTTGAAGAACTGCTTCTCTAAGCGGAATAACATCCTCCTCATGAAGAACATGGTCAAGCGTTGCATGAATTGCTTCCGCTCCAATGCTCCATGCCATTTTTACAACAAGAAGTGAAACAGCTAATCCTGCAATCGGATCAGCGTATACAAGCCAGTCTATACCAAGCTTACCACCGATTATAGCTGCACAAATACCGATTAAAGCTGCAATTGAAGAAAATACATCCGAACGGTGCTCATATGCATTTGCAATAATTGCATCACTATTTACCCTCTTCCCTAATCGGAATTTATATTGGAACATTCCTTCTTTCACGATAATCGAAAGAACAACAGCAAAAATCGTAATTCCTTTCGGTGGTTCTAGTTCCTGCGAAAAAGCTTTTATAGACGAAATCGCTATCTCGAGTCCCACAATAAATAATAATACCGCAACAATAATCGCTGAAATCGATTCCGCTTTACCATGACCATACGGATGATCTTCATCAGGTGGCTGCTTTGCCGCTCGCAATCCAAAAAGTACAGCTAGCGAACCAATTACATCTGATGCAGAATGCACCGCATCTGCTAACAGTGCTTTACTGTTCCCAATATAACCAATTACCGCCTTTACAATTGCTAATATAATATTACCAACGATCCCGACAATAGCACCAAACTCGGCCTGTTTAAAACGTTCATCTTTTTCCATAATTAAAATCCCTTCTTTTCTTAACCTATCTTTTTATTTTAACAAAAACAGCGATAACACCACCACTTTCTTCCATCTTCTTCCCATCAAAAAGTTGCTATCTTATTGTATCCACAAACGAAAAAAGAGATGCCTCATAAAGAGACATCATCTTTTCTATACTTGCGGTTCAGATTCTACTTTCTCAACCTTCTTCTTGTTTTTACCTCTTTTCAAACGACGGTTTTCAAGCATTAACCAAATTTGAGAGGCAACGAAAACAGAAGAGTACGTACCTACAATTAATCCAACAAGCAACGCAAACGAGAAGTTACGTAGTGACTCACTACCGAAGATAAGCAGTGCAATTACTGGGAGTAACACTGTTAATACGGTGTTAATCGAACGACCAAGCGTTTGGCGAATACTTGCATTTACGATTTCTTCTAGGTCTTTTATATCGCGCACTCGTTTTTTCTGTTTGTATAATTCACGGTTTCTATCAAATGTAACAATCGAGTCATTAATAGAATAACCGATGATTGTTAGTACTGCAGCGATAAACGTTAAGTCTACCTCCAATTGGAAAATGCTAAACATAACAACCATAACGAATGCGTCATGTAGTAACGCAAGCACTGCAGATAACGCATACGTAAATCGGAATCGAATACTTACGTATAAAATGATAACTGCAGAAGCAATTAGTACAGCGATAAATGCATTTCGTGCAATCTCTTTACCGATTGTCGGTGAAACTGTACTTATGTTTGGATCCGTACCATATTTATCATGGAAGAATGTTTTTGTTTTCGCAATTTCATCTTTTGATAAAACACCTAATGTACGAACTGCGAAACCTTTATTGTCATCCCCAGTCGGTACAATATTTTCTTCCTTCACATCAATGTTCAACTCTTTAAAATCTTTATGAACATCAGCCACAGTAACTGCTTGTTTTGATTGCAAGTCCATACGTGTACCACTTGCAAAGTCAATACCAAGATTCAACTTGAAAATTGGCAGGATAATTGCACCTGCAATTACAACTACAATTGAGAAGATAAGGAATTTATGACCGATATTTACGAAGTTAATACGATCAAATTTCGTTGGTGGATGTACTACACCTTTTGTTAAAGGAATAATATCCTTTTGTTTCACACCAAAATATCCTGGTTTTTTATCGAAGTAACGGCTCTTTACAAGTAAACCTAGTAAGAAACGAGTACCGAATACGTTCGTAATGAAACCGACTAAAATACTTACAATTAAACTTGTTGCAAACCCTTGAACTGAGCTTGTACCATATACAAATAACACACCTGCAGCTGCAAGAGTCGTAACGTTCGCATCTAGAATTGTTGCTAATGAACGATGGTTACCAGCTCGGAATGCTGACATCATGGACTTACCAATTTTCAGCTCTTCTTTCAATCTCTCGTACGTAATAATATTCGCATCAACTGCGATACCTACCCCGAGCACTAACGCCGCAATACCTGGCAACGTAAGAACTGCATGCATCCAGTTAAAGACAAGTAATGTAACGAAAATGTATAGACCTAACATAATTACAGCTACAAGCCCTGGTAAACGGTAATACACAAGCATAAATAAGAAAATAAGAGCGATACCAATCGCACTAGCGAAAATTGTTTGATCTAATGCTTGTTGACCAAATTTCGCTCCAACAGATGTTGAATACATTTCTTTTAAATCAACAGGAAGTGCACCTGCATTTAATAAAGATGAAAGTTGTTTCGCACTTTCAACTGTGAAGTTTCCACCTACGATAGATACTTCAGCTTGGTTAAATACTTGGCTTACTGTTGCTGCTGATAAGAACTTCGGATTCGGTTTTGCAGATTCTGCTTTATATGAATCTTTTCCTTCTTCAAAGTCCAGCCAAATCACCATTAAATTCGTTGGTGGTGGCATTTTTGAAATTTTTTCAGTTACTTCACGGAATTTTTCAGCGCTTTTTAGTGTAAGACCTACGCTCGCACGGCCTTGCTCATCAAATGTTTGCTTCGCTCCGCCGCCTTTTAAATCCGTTCCATCCATAAGAAGGTTATCATCCACATCACGGAATGTTAATTTCGCTTGTGTTGATAACATTTCACGTGCTTTTTGCTGATCTTGTACACCAGCAAGCTGTACACGAATTCGATCTTGCCCTTCGATTTGAATGTTCGGCTCACTTACACCGAGAACATTGACACGATTTTCAAGAGCACCTACTGTACTTACAAGTACGTCTCGATCGATTTTATCACCTTTTTTGGCTGGTTTTACTTCATACAGAATTTCAAAACCACCGCGAAGGTCTAGTCCTAGACTAATTCCTTTTGCTATGTCTTTTCCCGCCGCACCAATTACTCCACCGATTAATAAGACGATGAGGAAAAAGGCGGCAATTCTCGTACCACGCTTTGCCATATGTACCCTCTTTCTGCTACTAACACTTTAAATAAATCTCTTACGATTCACTTTTATACGTGTGCATACGCCTAGTTAGTAGACTTCCTTTCTATAATTTTTGCTAGTTCATCACTAGCTGTATAGGTAAGCTTTTACACTACCTAGACTTTCATCATTTATTTTCCTCTTCACTACCTCCTTTATATATAATCTTAGACATAATTATTTCCTCTTTATCAATACATATCATTATACTGCAAAAGGAAGAACAAACCAATTGCAGTCGGTTATTTATTTTCGTACTCATCAAATGACCAAAGTGGCGCTTGGTACGCTTCAACAGTTAAATATGTCATATACTCATTAGCACTTACTCTTAATACATCATTTACCAATTCATATAATCTAACATCACTGTCTATCTTTTTCCACTTTTTCACTTTGAGAAACTTCCAAATATCATCATCTGTCACTCGGTCGTAACCGAACATGTGAAACTCTTCTACTTTACTTTCTAAAACGACTTGTAACTGTCCGCGGTATGATTCTACCAAAGCCTCTTTATCTAACATCTATAACATCTCCTTCTTATTTCAGCACGAAAAAGTCGCTTTAATCCCGCTCTAATGGACAGCAATAACTACTTTCAAGAGCGCTATCATAGTTCACTCTCTTAAATGCTTGTCATTCTTGTCTCGTACGTGCATATAAATTATTGTAAATCATTCCATTGATTTTGAGAAGGTAGGAGAAGAACATGACGAGACAAAGCTTTTTAAAAGGCGCATTTATTTTAATGATAGCCGGATTTATTACAAAAATACTCGGTTTCATCAATCGTATAGTAATGGCACGTATTTTAGGTGAAGAAGGCGTTGGTCTTTATATGATGGCCGTTCCTACATTCATTTTAGCAATTACATTAACACAAATCGGTCTTCCTGTCGCAATCGCAAAATTTGTAGCAGAAGCGGAAGCTGTGAACGATAAACAAAGAGTTAAAAAAATATTAACTGTATCACTAGCTGTTACATCCGTTATTAGTATCATATTAACAATCGGAATTATGTTCCTCACACCTATTTTAGCAAAAACATTATTAACCGACGAAAGAACATACTATCCATTAATAGCCATTTTGCCCGTCGTTCCTGTTATTGCCATTTCTTCTGTTTTGCGCGGTTACTTTCAAGGGAAACAAAATATGAAACCTAGCGCTTATGCACAAGTTCTAGAACAAGTTGTCCGCATTACCATTATCGCTATATGCATTCAATTATTTTTACCTTACGGCGTAGAATATGCTGCAGCCGGTGCTATGTTATCAGCTGTTCTCGGTGAAGTTGCATCCTTATTATTTTTACTCACGTTATTTCAGCGCGAAAAACATTTATCAATACGCTCTGGATTTTTCACTACTGTAAAGGAGAGCAAAGGAACATTTTATTCCCTTATGGATATAGCTCTTCCCACTACAGGAAGTCGTTTAATCGGCTCCGTTTCATATTTTTTTGAACCTATTGTCGTTATGCAAAGCTTAGCAATCGCTGGTGTCGCTGCTTCTGTTGCAACCCAGCAATACGGCATGTTAAACGGTTATGCATTCCCGCTCCTATCACTACCCGCCTTTATTACATACGCTCTTTCTACAGCGCTCGTCCCTTCTATTAGTGAAGCGATGGCAAAAAGACAACATAAATTAGTGGAGCACCGCTTACAACAAGCACTTCGAATTTCATTAATTACCGGGGGATGGTCTGTCGTTATATTATATGTATTCGCTTCTCCTGTTTTAACTCTTATGTACGGATCAGACAGCGCAACAGCATTCATTCAACTTCTTGCACCTTGCTTTTTATTTCATTATTTCCAAAGTCCACTGACCTCTGTTTTGCAAGCTTTAAACTTAGCAAGAGCTGCAATGATGAATACATTTATTGGCGCCACCGTGAAATTAATTGTTATTTTTGTACTAGCCTCAAGGCCAGAATTTCAAATGATGGGAGTTGCTCTCGCTATCGCTGCAAATATTGTAACAGTAACATTTCTTCACTACGCTACTGTTTTAAAAAAGATTACATTTACCATTTACGCAAAAGACTATATTTTCGGCGGACTTGCCATCGGTATCGCAGGCGCCTTCGGTTTTTATATTCATAAATATATTATTTTCTCTCATTCCCTCGGCATACAAACATTATGGGAAATCACTTTAACAACAATTGTTTATATCGTACTTCTCTTCACCTTCAAACTCATTCGAAAAGAAGAGTTAAGTCGTCTCCCTATCATTCGTAAACTTTCATTTTTGAAATAAGTTGAAACTTTAATCAGTGGGGTAATCTCCACTGATTATTAGTTAAACTAATCATTCTTACTCTTTCAAAGAATAAATCTCTAATTTTCTTTTACATCAACAAAAAATTTTCCGTTTTGAAAACTACAGTATAAAATTTGTGTCACATCGTTATAACCTAAGTTTTTTAATTTCTCAATAAGCCATTCATCTGTATGTTCAATCATTTGTAAATGACTAGATTGAATTTCTCCATCAATAATAAGAGGAAGAGTAAACTGCAATACATCCTGTTTATTTTTTTGTTTTTGAAAGACAGATAACTTCCCAGACGGTTCCAAAATAGCATATTCTACATCCCGAATATCTCCAACTCCTTGCTCCCTTAATTGCATCATTAAATCATCTATATTATAACGTTGCTTTCTCATCTTCTTTTCATCAATCTTCCCCGCGTTTACAAGAATAGCCGGCTCACCTTCTATTAAATGCCGAAAGCGTTGATACTTTAGGGAAATGACTGACAAAATAATTTGGATGCACATAAGAAAAGTCATCGGAATTAATTGATGCCAAAGTGATTTATCGGTATTTTCAATTGCTACTACAGCCATTTCTCCAAGCATAATAAATACGACTAAATCTAATACACTTAGCTCTCCTATCTCACGTTTACCCATAAGACGAAAAATAATTAAGATGATGGTATACAAAAGCATTGTCCGTCCAATTATTGATATCCATTCCATTTCTACATCTCCTTTTTTACGTATAGACTCCCCTATAAAAAAGAAACTAGTCTAACTTAGACAAAAGGAAAATATGCTTGTATTAAAAAGGGGGAATGTATAAATGGATGGAACGAAAAAATTATCCACTGCAATCGGATTCGGTATTACTACACTATTAATTCTCGCATCTCTTACTAGCATGATTATGGCTCTTTTATTAAAGTTTACGAATATAAACGAAGGGACATTAGCCGTTACTATTTTTATACTCGCTCTTTTATCTATGCTTATGTCTGGTTTTATTGCTGGCAACAAAGCACAGGGGAAAGGGTGGCTAGTAGGTCTCACAACAGGTCTCACGTTCACTATACTCGTTTTTCTAGTTAACTATTTAGGCTTTTCTCAAACTTTATCGAACTCACAATTACTTTATCAATTAGCATTAATGGGGGCGAGTACACTCGGTGGTATTTTCGGTGTAAATATGTCAAAGCAAAGTAACTAAAAAAGGCCCTGCACATTTCATGCAGGGCCTTCCACATTAGTTTTTCACAACTTCACGAATCGCATTGCGATCGAAAGTTAAGTGTGAACCACCAGATTTAATAACAATTTTCGTGTCATCTACTGATTCGATTGTACCGTGTAAGCCACCAATTGTTATGATAGCATCACCTTTTGCTAATTCGTTTTGCATTTGAGCAACTGCTTTTTGACGCTTTTGTTGCGGGCGAATTAATAAGAAATAGAAAATCGCAAACATCGCAACAATCATAACGATATTCATCATACCTGCATTCATCTTTTGTTCCTCCTTTTAAATTATGTATTAGAAGTTTTTAGCATTCGGTTTATTAAAGCCATACTGTTCAAAGAATTCTTCGCGGAAATCGCCAAGACGGTCTTCACGAATAGCTTGTCTCACCTGCTCCATTAAGTTTAACAGAAAATGAAGGTTGTGATAAGACGTTAAACGAATTCCGAACGTTTCATCACATTTCATTAAGTGACGAATGTACGCACGAGAGTAATTTTTACATGTATAGCAATCACAATTTGGATCAAGCGGACCGAAGTCTCTTGCAAATTTCGCATTTTTTACAACTAGACGACCTTCACTTGTCATACATGTACCATTTCGAGCGATACGAGTTGGAAGTACGCAGTCAAACATATCAATACCACGAATTGCACCATCGATTAATGAGTCAGGAGAACCTACTCCCATTAAGTAACGTGGCTTATTATCTGGAAGAAGTGGTGTTGTAAACTCAAGTACACGGTTCATAATATCTTTCGGCTCACCTACAGATAAACCACCTACAGCGTAACCAGGGAAGTCCATTGAAACAAGGTCTTTTGCACTTTGACGACGAAGCTCTTCGTACTCCCCGCCCTGTACAATACCGAATAAACCTTGATCTTGTGGACGTTCATGCGCTTTTAAGCAACGTTCTGCCCAACGGCTTGTACGTTCTACAGACTTCTTCATATATTCAAAAGTAGCTGGGAATGGTGGACACTCATCAAATGCCATCATAATATCTGAACCTAATGCATTTTGAATTTCCATCGCTTTTTCTGGTGATAAGAATAATTTATCTCCATTTAAGTGGTTACGGAAGTGAACGCCTTCCTCTTCAATACGACGGAAGTCACTTAAACTGAATACTTGGAAACCACCAGAATCTGTTAAGATTGCACGATCCCAGTTCATAAATTTATGCAAGCCGCCTGCTTCACGAATAATTTCATGACCTGGACGTAGCCATAAATGATACGTATTACTTAAAATAATGCCAGAATCCATTGCTTTTAATTCTTCTGGTGACATTGTCTTAACTGTCGCAAGTGTACCAACTGGCATAAATGTTGGTGTATCAAATGAACCGTGCGGTGTATGCACACGACCTAAACGGGCACCCGTTTGTTTACATGTCTTAATAAATTCATAACGAATTGCTGTCATAACTTACTCCTTTTATTTGTTTCTCATTTTAGCGTGAGATGCAACGAACATTGCATCACCGAAGCTAAAGAAACGATATTTTTCTTTTACTGCTTCATTGTAAGCATGAAGTACATTATCTCTATTTGCAAATGCACTTACAAGCATGATTAATGTTGATTTCGGCAAGTGGAAGTTTGTAATTAAACCATCAATTGCTTTAAATTCATATCCCGGATACATGAAAATATCTGTCCATCCAGAAGCGGCGCAAAGCTTACCGTTATGATCTGTTGCAATTGTTTCTAACGTACGAGTTGATGTCGTACCTACAGTAATAATACGTCCACCATTCTCTTTTACACGATTTAATAATGCCGCTGTCTCTTCAGACATATGGTAATATTCTGCGTGCATATGGTGTTCTTCAATCGTATCTGCAGAAACTGGTCTAAATGTTCCAAGTCCTACGTGAAGTGTAATGAATGCTAACTGAACGCCTTTTTGCTTTAACTTCTCAAGTAACTCTTCTGTAAAGTGAAGTCCCGCAGTCGGCGCTGCTGCTGAACCAATTTCTTTCGCATATACTGTTTGATAGCGATCGCGATCTTCTAGCGTCTCTTTAATATATGGAGGAAGTGGCATTTCCCCAAGTTCATCTAAAATTTCATAGAAGATGCCGTCATATGAAAATTCAAGCTGACGTCCACCTTGATCTGCAGTTCCTGTGCAAGTTGCTTTTAATTTTCCTTCGCCAAAAGAGATAACAGTTCCTTCTTTTACACGTTTCGCTGGCTTTACAAGCGTTTCCCACTTATCGCCCTCTTCTTGTTTTAAAAGAAGTACTTCAATGTGTGCGCCTGTATCTTCTTTCACACCATGCAAACGAGCAGGCATAACTTTCGTTTCATTTAAAACTAAACAATCCCCCTCATGTAAGTAGGAAAGAATGTCCGTAAAATGTTTATGCTCAATATCACCTGTTTCACGGTCTAACACCATTAATCTTGATGTTTCACGATCTTCTAACGGGACTTGTGCAATAAGTTCTTCTGGTAAATGAAAATCAAACAGATTTATATCCATAGCTATATCCACCTATTTCTTATTTGAATCGATTTATTATATACATAATAAAAGATAATACAATACTTAACACAATACATGTAATGATAGGAAAATAAAAGGTAACGTTTCCTTTTTTAACAAAAATATCGCCTGGAAGCCTTCCAATGAACTTCCAAGCTAATCCAACAACAATGAGTAAGATCCCCGCTGTAATAAGCAGCTTTGGCATCTCCGTCATACTTTTGGTATCTCCATTCCGAAATGTTCATACGCAAGCGGCGTTACAATTCGGCCCCTTGGCGTTCGTTGTAAAAAGCCAATTTGTAATAAATACGGCTCATACACATCTTCAATCGTATGAGATTCTTCTCCAATTGTTGCTGAAACCGTTTCTAATCCAACTGGACCACCACGGAATTTCTCAATAATACCAAGCAGTAATTTATGATCAATATGATCTAAACCTAATTTATCTACTTGCAGTAGCTCTAATGCCATTTGTGTAATTTCCATCGTAACCGTTCCGTTACCACGAACTTGCGCGAAATCACGTACACGTCTTAAAAGACGATTTGCAATACGAGGTGTACCACGAGCACGCCTTGCAATTTCTAGTGCAGCTAACGAATCAATTTCAACTTCGAATACTTCTGCTGTACGTTCAACAATCGCAGAAAGCTGATCTACTGTGTAATACTCTAACCTTGAAAGTACACCGAATCGGTCACGAAGCGGCGCTGATAATGCTCCGGCGCGTGTCGTTGCTCCAACTAATGTAAATGGCGGTAAATCTAGGCGTACAGAACGTGCTGAAGGCCCTTTTCCAATTACGATATCAAGGCAAAAGTCTTCCATTGCAGGATACAATACTTCTTCAATTGATCTATGCAAACGATGAATTTCATCAATAAATAATACATCTCCTGGCTGAAGCGCTGTTAATACAGCAGCTAAATCTCCTGGTCTTTCAATTGCCGGACCTGAAGTTGTTCTAACATTAACGCCCATTTCATTAGCAATAATATTCGCAAGCGTCGTTTTACCAAGACCTGGTGGTCCATATAAAAGCACATGATCTAACGTTTCTTCACGCATTTTCGCCGCTTCAATAAATACTTCTAAATTATGTTTCGCTTTATCTTGGCCAATATACTGACGGAGCGTCTGTGGCCGTAATGAATATTCTAAATCCGAATCTTCATATGCAGATTCCCCTGAAAGGAGACGTTCGTCCATTATACTCACCTCTTACCATTTAGTAAAAGACTAAGTGCCTTTTTAATATACTGATCCGTCGTTAATGATTCTTTTAATAACTCTGGTACAACGCGAGAAACTTCGCGTTCTGCGTATCCAAGTGCACGCAGAGCTTCCAGTGCCTCATCAAGCTCAGCTGATGAACCTTTCTTCTCATCAAAACGTTCTGTGTCTGAGAATAAATCAACAAATGCATCTGGTACGACATCTGCTAGTTTTCCTTTTAAATCTAAAATCATTTGGCGTGCTGTTTTCTTTCCGACGCCTGGGAATTTCACTAAAAACTTCTCATCTTCATGCTCAATCGCTTGAACGACCTGTCCTGTTTGACCAGAAGCTAAAATTGCAAGAGCGCCTTTTGGCCCAATGCCAGACACGCCTAACAACTTTGTAAATAATAAACGCTCTTCACGTGTTTTAAACCCGTAAAGTGCCATAATATCTTCTCTCACATAATGATATGTATAGACACGGATTTCTTGCTTACTTCTTTGAAATACATACGGATTCGGTGTGAAAATTTGATAACCAATTCCATTATGATCAATTACGACATATTCCGGCCCTACATACTCCACGTAACCTGTAACATATTCAAACAAAATACGATCTCTCCCTCTTAAATCATGTATTCCATTTTAACATATTTAATGATAGAAAAGCGAGACTGCCCCAACAAATGTTCTCCACTTGAAACTTCTGTTATTTTCCATTGACAGAAAGGTTAAAGCACCTTAATATACAGAGGTCGATAATGATTATCAATACTAATTAAAGGGGTTACATCAGGATGAAACGTAAGCTATTTATTTTATTTACTATTATGCTTGTTGTTCTTTCTATCGTTGGCTGCTCTTCTCAAAAAGAAGAATCGAAAGCAAAAGAACAACCGAAAACAAAAGTTGTAAAACATGCTAAAGGTGAAGCAACAATTCCAGTAAATCCAAAGAGAATTGTTGACTTATCTGGATCAACAGAAGAACTATTACTTCTTGGACACAAACCTGTTGGTACAGCAAATACATATAAAGATAAAATCCAAAATCACTTAACAGATAAGTTAGATGGAGTAAAAGCAGTAGGTTGGTACTGGGCACCTAAAGTTGATTTAGAAGCTGTTACTGCTTTAAAACCAGACTTAATTATTTTAAACAACCGTCAATTAAAAATTTATGATCAACTAGAAAAGGTTGCACCTACAGTTGTTCTAGAAACAAACTTAGAAGACTGGCGTGGTAAATTTAAAGAAGTAGGTAAGCTATTTGGCGAAGAGAAGAAAGCAGACAAATGGATTGCAGACTACGATAAGAAAGCAGACTCTTTATCTAAAAAAATTAAAGAGAAAACAAAAGATGAGAACTTTATGTTCGTTGCAGTTACACCACAAAACTTCCGCGTATACGGCAGCTTCGGATACGGTGACGTCATCTTTAATGACTTAAAACTTCCAGCAACAAAAGGTACAGATTTAAAACAAACAATGGCGCAAGTATCGCTAGAAGGTCTTGTTGCATTCCAACCTGATCAAATGTTTATTGTAAACTTTGGCGGCGAAGCTGATAAAGTTTACGAAGACTACAAAAACAGTGCCGTTTGGAAAGACAATAAAGCTGTGAAAAACAATCATGTATATGAAGTATCAAACGAAATCTTCAATACGAAAGCATTCAATCCAATCGGAAAAGATATGCTAATCGATGAAATCGCAAAAGAAATTTTAGCTAAGAATAAGTAAAAAAAAGCAGCTCACCATGAGCTGCTTTTTTTCTTATTTTGCACTGCGTATTGCTTCATTTTTTCAATCGTTCTCACAAAACCTTCTTTTGATTTAATCCGAATACCACGCTTCAATTTCGCACGCTCATAACTCTCAAGCTTTTTCATATCAATTTGGAAGAAGGAGTGAATCGCATTATCACTTTTCGGTACACCTTTGAAAATTTGTAATATCCCTTCCTCTGACACGCCAAAATAACCGCTCGTTTTCAATAACGGAGAAATATCATCAACTTTCTTTTGCAATACAATTTGTACATCATCACGATCAACGAGCTGCCATTCTTTATACTGCTGTAAAAACTTTTCTAAATCCACCACTTTTTCTGTAAGTATTTCCTCACTTACTTCTCCATCAACATACATACGCTCTAATAAAATTGTAACTTCGGGTTCTTTTTTCGTTACTTCTGGTACTGGCCCTTCCGCCTTCACATTCGTTTCATAAACGAAACAAAACATCATAACGAAAGCTTGCACCGCAATCAGTATCCATTTCATTTCCGTTCACCTCTTCTAGGCAAAATCAAACTTTCATTAGTAGTTTTTCCGGAAATGGGGGTTTTATCCATATTACATTTCTTTCGAAAAAATAAAAAATGCAGATAGGCATTTACCTCATCTGCATGTATCATTTACTTTTATATAAAATGAAAGACGCCTGCAAAGCAGGCGTCTTGATGCGTTTACGGCGAGAGACCAGGCGACCACATTCGCGTGTTTAGCACTTAAGCATATCTCTCGTCTTACGTAAATTAGCTCATCGCTTTGTTAATATAACATTAATAAAGTATAAGTGCAACATGTTTATAAAAATATCTTATTTCCTCTTTCATCCAAATTATTTTATGTAAATTATAAATTGATAATTTTAATATATATTACAATAGATATAAAAGCGAAATCATAATAAGTAGGGGATGAATATTGTGAAAAAATAAAGGATGAACGTCTCATTCTTCAAACGTTAAAAAACATACGTATGGCCTTTCTTTTTCAATACATTGGGGTAGTTGGGATTTTAGGCTATATCGGATTCACTGAAGGAATTGATCAAATTACAAAATCTCCATTATGGCTATTATTTATGCTTACGAGTATTTTACTTGCTTATTTACAGTTAAGTGTTTCAATCGATGTAGAAGAAGGCGAAAAGGAAATAAAATTAACCCCTTATTACAAGCTTGTTTTACGCTCTCTTCTTATTGGAATTATTATTACTATTATTTATCTCATTTTCATTCCTGAAAGACCTCTATTTGAAGCTATTCTAACAGGTAGTGTTTTCCTCATATGCTTTTTAGTTTCTTACTCCGTTAGTTATTTTATTAAAAAACGTCGTTTACAAGACAACGATGAATGAAGAGGAAGGGCTATCCCTTCCTCTTTTGTTTTGCTATCGCATAGTACCAGTTAAACCGTAACGAATGTCTCGGAACATATTTCCTATATCACGATTAAAATCGTTTGTAACTGTACCGTTACGTAGGCGTGTGCTCATTGCATCGACACGAGTAAACATATCATTTCTTACAGAAACATAGACATTTCTGTTTCCAACTTCATTTACAACAGCTTGACGAATTTCGTTCGCCATCGCCGTTTCATTTGTCACTGTATTACGCGGTTTTACCGCAATCGCCACATCGTTTCCATATACAACTGTAGACACACGGTCCACGTTATTCATACGTTTCACACGATTTGTAATTTTTTCTGCTGTTTTACCATCATTGTTAATGTATGAATTGTTCATTGTAATATTACGTGTTGGATGTGGATTAGCAATTTGACCGTTGTAATTTACATCTCGGTAATAATTGTTATATCCTGTATCGTTACGACCATTTCTATATGTTACATAATCTGTATAGCGATCATTACGCGTTACATTATCACGATACTGGTGTGTATCATTATAAGATGTACGCTCGTAATTGTAGTTACGTCCATCCATTGCATTGTTATCTTTTGGTGTACCACATGCAGCTAATGCACTGGTAACTAACAAAGAAGCAGCAATCACTTTTACTTTCGTATTCAATACAAAAACCCCCTCTGTTAGAATGAGCTTCTCTTCTGAAAAGCTCCCTCTTATGATGAGTAACAGAGAGGGTTTTTACACTGTTAATATTTCACTGGGAATTTTCTAGCACTTCATAAAAACCCTTCATTTCCTTAATTAACACGCATGCAAAAAAGGCGGGAATACTCCCGCCTTTTTAAACTTCTTCTTCGTCCTCTTCTTCTGAAATGGGCTCTCCAAATACATTTGGTGGATCTGGTTGATAATACATCGTTCCTGGCTGTGGTGCATATGCAGATTGAGTTGGTTGATAATATAAAGGATTCGCATATTGCGGACCGCCTGGTTGTGGACTATATAGTCTACTTTCTCCTCCGCATCCACAATCTTCCTCACCCTGCACAAGCGGCGGCATATTATTATCCATTGGCATCATATTCGTGTTTGGCATAGACGTATATTGCGGTCCAAACGGCGCTCCTTGCTGATATGGCATTTGATATGGATTTGGTTGTTGATAATATGGATTCGGCGGCATCATAGGCTGTTGATACGGCATTTGATATGGCATCATATTCGGTGGTTGATTGTTATCCATGATTGGCATCATATTCGG
>NZ_JAKUFY010000076.1:0-25669 GCF_022663675.1 Bacillus cereus group sp. BfR-BA-01355 | reverse complement strand
AGACTTTGTAAAAGTTGTATATTTTTAATAAAAGGCACCTCTGACGGGGCACCTTTTATTTTCACTCTATTGTACACCATACTGAATATAACTTGGATCGTAGTATATCCATTGATTTGTCCCTAAGCAAAGCCATCCATCTTGCTTACTCCATACTCGATACGATTCACCATGATGTAACTGTCTTATAACATTTCCTTTTAATGATGGAGCATCACGCAAATTTACATTATCACCAGTAATAGTCGCCACATAATGTTTATACTGAATATAACTCGGATCATTATATACCCACTGATTTGTCCCTAAACAAAGCCATCCATCTTGTTCTCCCCAAACTTCATATGTTTCGCCACGATTCAATTGGCGAATTACACTAGACTGCAAAGATGGTCCACTTCTCAAATTCACATTATCTCCATTAAATATAGCAACCCCGTACACTGGAGTTGCATTATTAGGCGGAGAAACATTCCCTCCACCACTTGCTCCATTCCCTTGTAAAGCTTCTAGTGAAACTGCAGCTGATACATCACAATTTCCTACACCTGAAATTTGTCCAGAATCTGTGTACTGCCATGCTGTCCACGCTGTCCATCCACCAGCATCAGCAGGCGGTGTACTCGAGTATTTAGCAATCCAAAGTGGAATATCACTTAATCCGCTAATTCCGAACTCATTAATATACCAAACTCCTGTATATAACATTACATCTTTTCCAGTAGCCTGTTTCACATAATTTATGAAGCTTCTTGCCCAATTCGATATAGCGCTACCAGTTAAATTACTATTACTCGGATCTTTTGGTGATTCTAAATCCAGAACTGGCATTAAGTCTGTCTGGTTACTTTGTAATATACTCACAAAATATTTCGCCTCTGAAATTGCATCATTTTGTTCTGGACGTGCAAAATGGTATGCACCAATTAATACATTCGCACTTCGGGCTGCTTGTACATTTTTAGTAAAAGTAGGATCAATGTAATCTACACCTTCTGTCGCTTTTGCATACGCTGCTGGAATTCCAGATGCCTTCACTGCATTCCAATCAATATTCCCTTCCCAATGAGACACATCAATTAACGTAACATTTGAACTCGATCTGTTTTGCATATAAAATCTCCTATTAATTTTTTTACTTCGTATACATACAATATGTACAAATTTCATAAGAGGACACGACATTTATGCTATAGAAACAAAGAGTAAATATATTTTGTATACAAAATAAAAAAGACCTTGTATTTACAAGGCCTTTTGCAAACTCCCTTTATTTTGTAACAAGTACATATTATAATACAAACCTTGCTCACTTAGTAATTCTTGATGTGTTCCTCTTTCTACTATCTCTCCATCATGCATCACAAAAATTTGATCTGCATCTTGAATTGTAGATAACCTATGCGCAATGGCTATCGTCGTTCTACCTTTTCGCATTTGTTGCAACGCTGTTTGAATAGCCTCTTCTGTTTCTGTATCGATATTAGCTGTTGCTTCATCTAATACTAATACTTTCGGATTCGTTGCTATCGTTCTAGCAAAAGCAATTAATTGTCGTTGACCGCTTGAAAATGCTGCACCTCTTTCTACTACTTCTGTTTCATACTGCTCTGGTAACTTTTCAATAAACGTATTCGCTTGCACAAATCGAGCAGCTTCTTTTACTTCTTCATCCGTAATTTCTTCATTATACATACGAATATTTTGCTTTACATTTCCAGCAAATAAAAATGCATCTTGCAATACGAGTCCTATTTTCTTTCTAATTTCTCGTTCTTCAAATTTTTCTAAATCTACACAGTCTATTACAATATTTCCCGACTTAATATTATAAAATCGCATTAACAAATTCATAATCGTACTTTTTCCGCTACCAGTATGCCCAACAAAAGCAACCGTTTGCCCTTGTTTCACGTGAAATGATACATTTTTTAAAACGTCACGCTTTCCATCATATGAAAAAGTAACATTTTTAAATTCAATATCTCCATCGACAACTTGAGGATTCTCATTGCCTTTTTGAACCGGTGCTAAATCTTTCTCGTCCATTAAATGAAATACACGTGATGACGAAACAAGTGCCTGTTGGAAAAAGGACAATTTCATCATCATCTCATTTACAGGTTGGAAGAAACGATGTATATAGTTAACAAAAGCATATAAAACTCCTACTTCAACAGGGCTCTTTAAAGCATCAATCCCAAATAAACCTAGTACTAACGCAATAGCTACAATATGTACTAAATCCGTAGCTGGTCGTAAAAGTAATGCGTCTAACTTCAAAGTACGTCGCCCTGCACTATAATGTTTATTATTCACTTCTTCAAACTCTTTTCTCATACGTTTTTCTTGTCTGAACACTTGAACAATATTCATTCCTTGTATGGACTCGTTCAATTTTGCATTTAACACGCTTAGTTGATTACGTACTTCTAAATAAAAAGCTGCACTTTTCCGGCGATATAATACCATAATCGCGAACATTATCGGAATTAATATGAGAGAAAATAACGCTAATTTTACATCTAATAAAAACATCGCTATTAAAATACCTACTAAAAAGACTACATTTTTCACAAATGTTGATAATACACTGACATAAAAATCTTTAATCGCTTCCGTATCATTCGTTATACGAGATACGAGCGTACCAATTGGCGTACGATCAAAGAAACTTAATGACAGCTTTTGAACATGTTCATATACTTCAACTCGCATATCTTGAACAATCTTAAAAGCAATGTTCTGAAAGTACAATAGATTTAAATACGTAAATAATACTTTTAATAAATGAGCAACTATGTAAATTACAAATAAAGTAACGAGTGCTGATCGTTCAAAATCCCGCGGTACTAGGTGTTCATCAAGGAATTGTTTAATTAAAAAAGGCCCCATCATTTCCGTTACTGTCGCACCAACTAAAAAGATAAATGCTAAAGATAGCAACCCTTTATATGGCTTCATATAAGAAAGCAATCTACTTAAATCACTTCGCTTCTTCTCTACCATCATACGCCTCCTTTCTCGACTAAAGCTTCTAATTGCTGGCTTTCATACATTTCCTTATACCAGCCGTTTTCCTTCATTAATTCCTCATGTGTACCTCTTTGTACAATTCTACCTTCATCAACAACAAGAATAAGATTAGCATGCTGAATTGCACTTAATCGGTGTGCAGTAATAATCGTCGTTTTCCCTGCTCTTTCCCTCTTTAAGGCACTTAAAATTGTCTCTTCTGTTTTTGCATCTACCGCTGATAAACAATCATCCAAAATTAAAATTTCAGCATTTGTTAATAAAGCACGAGCAATAGAGATTCGCTGTTTTTGACCACCAGATAACGAAACGCCTCTTTCCCCTACTACTGTTTCATATCCTTCTGAAAATTGGAGGATATCATTATGAATACAAGCAATCTCTGCAGCTTGGGTAATTTCATTATATGTAGCATCCGCCTTTCCAAAGGCAATATTCTCACCAATACTTGCTGAAAATAAAAAATGATCTTGCGGCACATATGAAATGGCAGAACGGACACCATGAAGTGTTAAATCTCGAATATCTCGCTCCCCAACTTTTAATTCACCATTAAAATGATCATACTCACGGATTAAACATTTTAATAAAGTCGTTTTCCCTGCACCTGTACGTCCTACAACTCCTAGCGTTTCGCCCTTCTTCAAATCAAAGTGAATATCGTTTAAATGTAACAGTTCATTTTTCTTATACGAAAATGAATCAATGGCAAATGAAACATTACCGCTCGCTATCGTATGTACAGCATTTTCTCTATTTACTACATCTGATTTTTGTGAAAGAATTTTTTCTACACGGTCATATGAAGCACGCCCACGCTCCATAATATTGAACAACCATCCAAACGCTAACATTGGCCAAACGAGGGTACCTAAATATGTCGTAAATGTAACGAGATCACCTACTGTTAATTCACCTCTTACAACTAATACCGATCCGTAACATACTGCAATTAAAAAAGAAAATCCAACGATAAGAGCGATTGTCGGATCAAATAACGAATCAATACGTGCAACTAACACATTTTTATGCACAACATCTTCTGATTTTTTTCGAAACGCCTGCAAATCTTCTTTCTCTTGTCCAAGCGATCGAATCACTTTCATTCCACTCATACTCTCTTGCACTTTATCATTAATTTCCGAAAACGATTGCTGTGCTTTATGAAACCTTTTATGTAATAACGTTCCATAATAATTTGTCGAAATGGCTACAATCGGCATCGGAATTAAACTTAACAATGTTAACTTCCAACTAATTGTAAAACCCATCGCTACGAGTACACATCCCCCAACAGCTAATGAATCAACAAGCGTTAAAACACCCGCTCCAGCAGTTTGCTGGATTGCTTGAATATCATTAGTCGCATGTGCCATTAAATCACCTGTTCGATTTGACTGATAGAAAGATGGACTCATCTTTGTAAAATGTTCATATAAATTTTTTCGTAATTGGCGAGCTAATTTTAACGAAGACCCGAAAATCATAATACGCCATATGTAACGCAATATGTACATCGTAATACCTACAATTACTAATAGTACAACCCATTTTAGTAACTTATCGGTCGTCAATGTTTCATCATTAATTTCATCTACAACGATTCCAATTACTTTTGGTGCTACGAGCTCTAAAAGTGCAACGCCAAATAATAAAATAATTCCGGTTATGTACGCTCGTTTTTCTTGTTTAAAAAACCACGCTAAATTCATAAACACTTTCATTTTTTTCCTCCTCCCTTAAAATGAGCGATGTTTTCAGTTTACCAAAAATACAGAATTTTTAAAAGTTTTAAAAACTGTAACTAACAAAAAGAAAGACACTCTTAGTGAGTGTCTTTTAGCGCTTATTTCATTTGTTGCTTGTTCATCGCGCTCATCATTTGATTGATTTTCTTTTGGGAAGGTTTTTGTCCCATTTGCATCATCATCATTTTTAACATTTGTTCGTTAATTGGTGGATTTTTTTGTAAGTAATTCATCATGTATTTGCGGGCAATGAAAAATCCTAACGCCACGCCTGCTACTAGTGCTACTACGCCCACTAGAATACCTAACCAAATTGGCATATATTTTCCTCCTTCATGTTGTCTACCTTACAGTGTACTAAAACCTTTTCAATAAGACAAGATACAATTCGACATTTTTACACATATGTTCGTACTTGTTTTAGAGGATTCAGCCATCCGTACTTTGTATTTTCATAATCCATAGCTAAAAATGTTAATTCACACTTTCTTAACACCTCAAAGAAAGTCGTTTCCATAGAGACATTTCCAGAGGTATTCATACGAATATAGTGCGGTTTCACCATTATTTCACCGTACTCCGCTCCCGTATAAAGTGTATGTGTATGATGTGTTCTATCATATTTACCAAGAACGCGCAAAGCTTGTTCTAATTTATGATGAATTTTCATTACTTGCAATGGTTTTGTTATATACATCATTTGTTTATATAACACTTTTTTCTCCGAAAGGGACCCAGATTCTGAAAATCGAGCAAATAAATCAAAAAACAAATATTCACGACCAAAATAAGATTTCGCAATATCCTCTTGAATTAAATACAATTCATACGTTTTCATTTTTCCCCTCCCAATCTGGACAACCTTTTCTCTTCATTATATATAAGAAAATTTGCAATGATTGTCTGACTGCGGAGAGATAAAAAACTTTTTCTGTCGAAAAAACTCATTTACATAGAAAAATCTCTCCATGCCGGAGAGATTTTTCTGAAATCATTAAAGCATTTCTTTTACTTTACGAACAACGTTCTCTACAGTAAATCCATACTCTTCCATAATCTTCTCACCAGGAGCAGAAGCACCGAATGTATCGATACCTAACACATCTCCTTCAAGACCTACGTAACGGTGCCATCCGAATGTAGCACCCATTTCGATTGCGAAACGTTTTGTTACTGCTTTTGGTAATACAGATTCTTTGTACTCTGCAGTTTGAGCTTCAAAACGATCCATAGATGGCATGCTGACAACAGCTGCGTCAACACCGTCTGCTGCTAATGCTTTTTGAGCTTCAACAGCTAGGCTTACTTCAGATCCAGTTGCAAGTAAGATAACATCAGCCGTTTCTTTCTTGCTTGCAGAAACTACATATGCACCTTTTGCTACTTTTTCATACGTATCATCTTTTGCACCTTCTAATGTTGGAAGGTCTTGACGAGTTAATACTAAAGCAGTTGGTTTGTTTGTAGATTCTAAAGCCAGTCTCCAAGCTGCAACAGATTCGTTACCATCAGCTGGACGGATAACAGAAACGTTCGGCATTGCACGAAGCGCTGCTAATTGCTCGACTGGTTCATGTGTTGGACCATCTTCACCAACAGCGATACTGTCATGTGTGAATACATACGTTACTGGCAATTGCATTAATGCTGCAAGGCGAATTGCTGGACGTAAGTAATCAGAGAATACGAAGAACGTACCACCGTAAGTTTTTAAACCGCCATGTAATGCAATACCGTTCATTGCTGCACCCATTGCGAACTCACGTACACCGTACCAAATGTTTTTACCGCTGTAATCATCTCTTGTAAAGTCTTTTTCGTTATTCATGTATGTTTTGTTAGAACCAGCAAGGTCAGCAGATCCACCGAAGAATGATGGTACAGACTCTGCAATTGCATTAATTACAGCACCAGAAGAATTACGAGTTGCTGCTTTTGATCCTAATTCATAAGTTGGTAAGTTTTGCTCCCAACCTTCTGGAAGTTGACCGTTCATTGCTGCTTGGAATTCGTTTGCTAATTCTGGGTATGCTTGTGCATATTCACCTAGCATAGTGTTCCACTCTGCTTGCGTAGTTTCACCAACATCTTGTACTGTTTTACGGAAGTTGTCGTATACCTCTTCTGCTACGTGGAAATCTTGCTCAGCAGTCCAAGCATATGCTTCTTTCGTTAATTTTGTTTCTTCTACACCAAGTGGAGAACCATGTGAAGCTGATTTTCCTGATTTGTTTGGAGAACCGAAACCAATTGTCGTTCTTACTTCAATTAGCGTTGGGCGTTTTTCGTCAGCTTTCGCTTCTTCAATTGCTTTCGCGATTGCTTCAATATCGTTTCCATCCTCAACACGGATTACTTGCCATCCGTATGCTTTGTAACGATCTTCTACACTTTCAGAGAATGAACGATTTAAATCGCCATCTAATGAAATATCGTTTGAATCATAAAGCACAACAAGGCGACCTAATTGTAAATGAGCAGCTAATGAAGATGCTTCAGCAGAAACGCCTTCCATTAAATCTCCATCACCACAAATAGCGTATGTATAATGATCTACTACATTATACGCATCACGGTTATATTTAGCAGCTAAATGTCTTTCAGCCATTGCCATACCTACAGCAGTTGCAATACCTTGTCCAAGTGGACCAGTCGTTGCATCTACACCAGCTGTATGACCGTACTCAGGATGTCCTGGAGTTTTGCTTCCCCATTGACGGAAGTTCTTTAAGTCATCCATTGTTACATCATAACCAGATAGGTGAAGTAGGCTGTATAATAACATTGAACCATGACCTGCAGATAATACGAAACGATCACGGTTAAACCACGTTGGGTTATTTGGATTGTGTTTCATAAATTGAGTCCATAATGTATAAGCCATTGGTGCTGCACCCATTGGCATTCCTGGGTGACCAGAGTTTGCTTTTTCAATCGCATCGATGGATA
Source organism: Bacillus cereus group sp. BfR-BA-01355 (assembly GCF_022663675.1). NCBI lineage: Bacteria > Bacillati > Bacillota > Bacilli > Caryophanales > Bacillaceae > Bacillus > Bacillus cereus group sp. BfR-BA-01355. The sequence continues at coordinate 17,936 of NZ_JAKUFY010000076.1, read as the reverse complement.
ATGTGCGAATCGTGTTGATAGAAAGTTGTTCGATTGAATGTGACATGCTATTCTTCCCTTCGCTTATATTAGTAAACGTTTTATACATTTATATGATAGCTTCCCACGCAAGATTATACAACATGTATCGACAAATATGTTGATATTTTTTTGATTTTTTATAAAAAAATCAATGTTTCCGGGAATGTATGGGCATTCAATATGACATACTTTTTCATTATTTTTATTTTAAAAAGAAAGAGAATTATCTGTATATTTATACAAATTTCTTCTATTCTTACTTTTTTAAATACGTTTTTAAAAACATAAAAAAGAATCTAACTTCGATGCTTTTCAAATAAGTTAAACAATCCGTTTCCGAATCGAACTTGAAATCAAATCAATTATAATTACCATTAAAATAATACCTAATAAAATAATCCCAACACGAGACCAATTCCGTGAACTCAGCGCAAAAATTAAAGGTGTACCAATCCCTCCCGCTCCAATAACCCCTAAAATCGCAGCGGATCGTACATTAATTTCAAATCTGTATAACGTATAAGATAGAAAATCTGGTAACACTTGTGGTAACACTGCATACCAAAGTATTTGAAAACGGTTTGCTCCTGTTGCTAGCAACGCTTCCGTCGGTCCTTTATCTATGTTTTCAATTCCTTCTGAATATAGTTTCCCTAACATTCCAATAGAATGTAATCCTAAAGCTAATACTCCTGCAAAAGAGCCTGGACCAACAGCTTTTATAAATAAAAGAGCCATAACTAATTCAGGAAACGTACGAACAAAACTAAGTACAAATTTCCCAGATCCTGAAGTTAATTTTCCACTACTCATATTCGTTGCCGCCCAAAAGGCAAACGGAACAGATAAAAATGCAGAAATAAATGTACCTAATATCGCAATTGCCAACGTATCAATTAATCCATGTAATAAATCTTCACCATCTGGCAAAGATACATACGACCAGTCTGGATTTAATATCCCTGTCATAATTGCTTTCGTGATTTCACCTGCTGTGTCCTTTATCCCTTCTAATGGTACTCCTGAAAAGGCCCATACATATACAACTGTAAGTGCTATTAAAATAATCCAGCGATATATACTCGGTTTCTTCGGTTTTGGCACAATCATCGTCGTTCTATTCATTATAGTTTCTCCCGCAACAATGTACTAATGTAGTCAATTAACAAAACAACAATAAGGGTATAGATAATTATAGAAGCAGTTTGTTGATATTGTAAAAATCCAAGTGTACGATCATAATATAGTCCAATACCACCTGCTCCTACTAAACCTAGGACAGCCGCTGCACGTACATTCACCTCAAATGTATATAGTACATAGGAAACAAAGTGTGCTTTTACTTGTGGAATGACTCCATAAACAATCCATTGTACCTTAGTAGCCCCTACAGCTGTCATCGCTTCTAGTGGGCCAGGGTCAATTGATTCAATTGATTCATACAACAATTTCGCTACAAGTCCAATTGAAAAAAAAGTAAGAGCCAAAATACCTGGAAGTGGCCCAATTCCAAAAATCGCTACGAAAATAGCCGCCAATAATAAATCTGGTATTGTTCGTATAAAATTTAAAATCATTCGAGCTAGACTGTATAAAAATGTGTTAGTAAACACATTACTTGCTGCAAACAATGCAAGTGGAATAGCTAAAATCGCTCCTAAGGTCGTCCCAATAATCGCCATACGTATTGTATCTAACATCGCTGTTGTAATTACTTGAAAATAACTCCAATCAGGTGGCACCATTTCTTTCAATAGATCTACCATATTTGGAAAACCGTCCACCAGTTTTGAAAATGATGCATCTACTTGTACACTACTACTCCACAGCATTAAAATAACTAAAATAAACGTTAACATATGTTTCAATTTACTCGGCGGCTTCGATATTTCATTTGAATATATCGTCACGTCATTCATTTTACTGCCACCTCTAATAATTCGCTTTTCTGAGCAACGTCCCCATAAATTTCAGCAAATTTTTCATCCGTTGCTTCTTCTACTAAACCGTCAAAAACAATTTCTCCTGCATGTAATCCGATAATGCGTGTCGCATATTGTCTAGCCAAATCAATAGAATGTAAATTTACAATTGTCGTGATTCCAAAATCTTCATTAATTTTTTTCAAATCATCTAGCACTTGCTTTGTCGTAAGTGGATCTAACGATGCAACAGGCTCATCTGCCAATATGATTTTTGCTTCTTGCGCCAATGCTCTAGCTATCGATACACGTTGCTGTTGTCCTCCTGATAATTCATCAGCACGCGCATATGCTTTTTCTAAAATATTCACTCTTTTTAATGCTTGAAATGCGAGCTCCACATCTTCTTTCGGAAACAAACCTAACGTTGTACGTAATGTGGAATAATATCCAACACGACCAGCTAATACATTTTTTAATACTGTTGATCGCTTTACAAGGTTAAAACTTTGGAAGATCATACCGATATCCCGGCGCATACGCCTTAATCCTTTTCCTTTCGCAGAAGTAATAGACTCACCTTCAATAATGATTTCTCCTTCGGTAATCTCATGAAGACGATTTACGGATCTGAGAAGTGTAGATTTTCCAGCTCCGGATAATCCGACCATTACAATAAACTCACCTTTTTGAATCTTTAAATTTATATTTTTCAATCCCTTTGTGCCATTCGGATACATTTTGGAAACATTTCGAAACTCTATCACACATCTTACCTACTTTCAATGTATTATCAATAACTAAAAAACGGCAAACTAACTGAAATCTCACACCTTCCAGCTAGCCGCCATTTCACTATGTATTATTGCGTCTTCACTGTCTTTCCATATTCACGAACAATATCAAATTTACTATCATCAGATTTAATATATCCTTCATGAGAATATACTTCTTTAATGATTTTACGGCCTTCCTCATTTTTTCCAATTTCAATGAAAGCATCTTGTAATTTCTTGCTCCACTCTGCATCTAAATCCGAGCGTACAGAAATTGTATCGTTCGGAATTTTCTCAGTAAATTTCACTATTTTCGTTTGATCAAATATATTCGGATAATCCTTTTTTACAATATTACGAGCATCTTGGAATACAACAGCTGCATCTACATCACCATTTAAAAGAGCAATAAGTGACTGATCATGCCCTTTTAATGTAACAGGTTTCACATCCTTTAGCGGATCAATTCCCTCTTTTAATAGAACAGCTGCAGGCCATACATATCCTGCTGATGATGTTACATCTTGATAACCAATTTTTTTACCTTTTAAATCTTTTACACTATTTATATTAGAGTCTTTTTTAACAACAAACTCAGATTTATAATAATCTACTAAATCTTTTGTAGGAGCTCCTGTTTCATCCTCTACTCCAAAACGTTGTGCTTGCAAAATTACATTTGCAGCCTTCTTTTCATGTGCTAATACGTACGCTGTTGGCGGTAAAAATCCTACATCTACTTGTTTAGATGCCATCGCTTCTACAATTGTATTGTAGTTAGTTGAAATACTAACTTTTACCGGAATATTTAATTTATCGCTTAATAGCTTTTCCAATGGTTTTGCCTTTGCCTCTAACGTATCCGCATTTTGAGAAGGAACAAATTGAACATTTAAGGTCTTTGGTACATAACCTTTTTTCGTATCTTCATTTTTACTTGCACTGGACTCTTTCGTCCCGCAGCCACTTAATAATCCGGCCGCTAGTACAACTGTTGTACTCATTGCAAAAACTTTTTTCAACATATTAATGCCTCCATTTTTCTTGTTATAAAATAACCTTCCGTAAACATGAAGAAATATATCACATATTTTGATACACAATTGGTTATTTACAGAATCTTTACACATTCTATACATTCACATCAAAATTCACTTCACATATTTGATATGATTAATTGGAAGATAACAATAGAAAAGGTGAGTCATATTGGAACAAAATCAAACTGTAACTTTAAACATCTTATTAACAAGCGATATACATGGCACTGTTTATCCTATTCACTACCAAGATAACTCCCCAGCAGAACTTGGTTTAGCTAAAATTTCTACTCTTATAAAAAAAGAACGTTCCCAAAATACAAACGTTCTTTTAATTGATAATGGCGACTTTATTCAAGGAACACCATTTACTTATCATTATGTTACATACGAAAAAAACAAAAAAAATCCAATGTCCTTATTAGCGAATTACTTACAATATGACGCTGCAATTATCGGCAATCATGAATTTAATTACGGGATGAATATATTAAATAATGCTGTGACTACTGCGAACTTCCCGTACCTATCAGCAAACATATTAGATAAAAACATAAACAAACCCTATTTCGGAAAACCTTATTTAATCAAACAGATTGAATCCAATATAAAAATCGCTATTTTAGGGGTAACAACACATTACATCCCAAATTGGGAACAGGCCCATCACATTAAAGATTTACTATTTGAAGATGCATTAAAGACTACAAAAAAATGGGTTTCTTATATTCGCGAACATGAGAAACCCGATTTATTAGTCGTAGCCTATCACGGTGGATTTGAAAAAGATTTACAAACCGGGGAACCTACTGAAGTGTTAACAGGTGAAAACCAAGGATATGCAATGTGCCATGAAATTGAAGGCATAGATCTTTTACTAACAGGTCATCAACACCGAGAAATTTCTCACACAATGGCTAACGGTGTAACAATTTTACAGACCGGATGCAATGGACACTCAGTCGGAAAAGTAAAAGTAACATTCGAAAAAACGAAACATAAATGGGTGAAAAAAGAGAGCTCTTCTGAATTATTATCTGTACAAGGAATTGAAGCGGACCAAGATGTACTTTCATTGGTAGCCGATTACGAAGAGAAAACACAAAAGTGGCTTGATCAACCTATTGGAATCATTCAGGGGGACATGCAAATTTCAGATGCTATGCAAACTCGTTTGCACGATCATCCTTTTATCGAATTCATAAATAAAATACAGATGGATATAGCTAAGGTATCAATTTCTTGTACAAGTTTGTTCCATAATACATCTCCAGGTTTCCCGGAACATGTAACAATGCGTGACATCGTTTCTAATTATATTTATCCAAACACATTAAAAGTAATTAGAATAACTGGAGCTGATATAAAAGCCGCTCTTGAACTCTCTGCTTCTTATTTCACATTAAAAACAGATGGATCCATCATCGTAAGTCCTACCTACATAGAACCAAAACCACAACATTATAATTATGATATGTGGGAAGGGATTTCATATGTATTAAACATTTCAAAACCAATTGGTGAAAGAGTAGAATCTTTACAGCATAACAGTGCTCCTCTTAATATGAATGAAGAATATGAAGTTGTAATGAATAATTATCGTGCAAGTGGCGGGGGAAATTTCTTTATGTTTCAAAACAAACCGTTAGTAAAAGATATACCCACAGATATGTCTGAACTTATCGCTAATTATATATTGGAACATAAAACGATAGAAGCAACAGTTAATAACAACTGGAAAGTTATTAAATAACGATTTTTACAAATAAAAAAAGATGGGCTTCGCCCATCTTTTAATTTAATTTTGCATTATCTTGCTTTTTTAAAGCTTTTAATTTCGTCGGTGTAACATCTGTACCTTCTTCATTAACAACTTTAATTCCTTTAAGTTCGTTTAACATATTTTGACGAAATCCTTTTAAATATTGTTCACGTAGCGATTGACGCTCACGTTGCTCTTCTTCAGTTAAACCTTCAGCTTTTGCTTTTTTCGCTAAGAAGTTAATGCGTTCAACGAGTTCGTGATTAATCATCTCGAATCCCCCTTCTAATCAAAACTGATTATTATCATACAATAGTTACTCTTCTTTATCAAGCAATTGCTTCGTATACTCTACATATCTACGATGTACAGTCGCCTTTGAAACATTATGACCAAATCCACGTAATGTTGCTGCAATTTCTTCAAACGTGAGTTCACTTTTTCGCAAACGTACAATTTCCTCAATTGGCACTTCTTTTTTCTCTCTTCCTACACTTAAATGACGATTTTTTAAATTATTTTCTGGACGATAACCTTTTTCTACTGCACGTTGCATACCTCGTTTAATTTTCAAATTATGAATCTTTCTTTGATATTCTTCAACAATACCAATAATATCTAATACCATCGAATCAGAATCCGACAATTGTAATTCACCATTATGTGTATGCGTATATACTTTTATGCCTTCTTTATGTAAACAATGCATTAATGCGATCTTCGCATTTCCTCTACCAAGGCGCGTTTCATCTTGTATAAGTAACACATCAATTTGTTCGTCTCGAATTGTATCCAGCACCTCTAATATACCGTCACGTTCAATTGTATACCCACTAGCCTGCTCTTCAATCACCTTCGTAACATTCATTTGATAGCGCTCAGCTAAATGCAATAATTCATCTTTTTGACGTAATAATGATGTTTCTTGCGCTTCTTTCGTTGTACTCACACGTGCATAAATAATTGCATTCATTTTGAACCCCTCTTTCTCCCTATCATTTCCCTATAGTGTAACATAAATCCGCCATTTGTTCGAACTTATGTTTGTAGAATGTTTTTTCACATGTTATACTTATTAATAAGAAAAATGAAAGAAAACGAGGTGTTAGAAAACATGGAAAAGTTAACGAAACGCCAGCAAGACATTCTCGACTTTATTAAGCTAAAAGTACAAGAAAAAGGATATCCACCTTCCGTACGTGAAATTGGTCAAGCAGTCGGCCTCGCTTCTAGTTCTACAGTGCACGGACATTTATCACGATTAGAAGAAAAAGGATACATTCGACGCGATCCAACAAAACCACGTGCCATTGAAATTTTAGGCGAAGACCGAATGGATACGGAAACACAATCTGTTATTCAAGTTCCAATTGTCGGAAAAGTTACTGCTGGTTTACCAATTACAGCGGTCGAAAGCGTAGAGGAACATTTCCCACTTCCAGCTAGCATTGTTTCCGGAGCAGACCAAGTGTTCATGTTACGTATTTCTGGAGATAGTATGATTGAAGCTGGTATTTTCGATGGAGATTTAGTTGTTGTTCGCCAACAACAGTCTGCATATAATGGTGAAATTGTAGTCGCTTTAACAGAAGATAACGAAGCAACTGTTAAACGTTTCTATAAAGAAAAAGACCATTTCCGTCTACAACCAGAAAACTCTTCATTAGAACCTATCATTTTAAAACAAGTGTCAGTTATCGGGAAAGTAATTGGCGTATATCGTGATTTACATTAAAAATAACAAAAAGAAGATAATTACCTTATTTATATACGGTAATTATCTTCTTTTTGTATTTTGATAGATTTCCATGCACTCTATTTCTTATTAACGAGTTTCAATCGTGACATCTCCAGCAGCCGTTTTACCGCTAATCTTTTTACTACCATTTCCAATTGTTACGTTATTATTTTCTTCATTAAAAATTGTTACATCTCCGGCAGCACTTTGCCCAGTAATTACCGCATCTTGTGGTTTTTCCGATAAAGTAATATCTATATCTCCCGCAGTTGAACTTGCTTCTAGATTATACTTAGAATCATGATCTTGAATATTTATTTCCCCACTTGTTGTTTTTGCGGTCACTTTCCCTAATACCTTCTTAAAGTTCACCTCACCAGCTTTTGTAGATCCCTCCACATTCTTAGACGTTACTTGTTTCAGCTCTACTTCTCCAGCAAGTGTTCTAACACTTACACTATCACTTTTCACATCACTCATTTCGATTTGTCCAGCAGATGAATTTACTTTTACATCTTGATAAGAGCGTTCGGGCACAAGGAGAGTCAATTTAGACGTTTGGAACCTAAAATCGTAAAAAGAAAAATCAAATGAAGCACCTTTTTCTCTTTCCCCAATAATTTTTAATGTGTCACCATCTTCTGCAATACGAATCTCTTGTTTACGTACATCTCCTGATTGCTTTACATAAAAAGAAGAGTCAGGAGATTTTTGGATAACAATATCTCCGGCATCTAACTTAACTTCTATATTTTTTAATGTTTCGTTTTTAATTACATCTTCTTTATCGCCCTTTTCAGCAGTTTGTACTGCTTTTTCATATGTTTGGGAAATTCCTATTACTCCAATAATGATACAAGCGATAGCGATTAAAAATAGTTTTTTCATCATTTACTCTCCTTTTATCATTTTGAAGTTCCATATTACGTATCGTACACACAATCTCTTAAACCACTTTGTACTATAAAAAGCGATAATACATAACAACAAACCTACTCCAACAAACGTTATACTAACGAAAAGATCCAACCATATAAAAGTACCCATAAATACTTTTCCAATAACGAAAAATGGTGTTACTACACTAGCAATACCACCAATCCAAAAAGAAAATATAAAAGCAATAATTGCGACTAACGGGCCTAACACAATAATAAAATTAAACAAACTAAGTCCAATCGCTGCCATAACAGCTCTTGTCACATTTGAAGTCGATGGATTTTTTTTCATTTCATCGAAGCGATACATCGCAAGTAATTCTTTTGCGATTACTTTCGGAGAACCAAGGCCCTGTATTATTTCTGATTCAGTTTTCCCCTCTTCTAGTCCAAACTGAAAGTGCTCTTCATAATCCAATAAAATATCTTGCCTCTCTTCCTCTGGTAACTTTCTAAGATAACTTGATAATTCTTTAAGAAACCCTTCTTTACTCATCCCATTCCACCCCTTCAATAATTTCTTGTACCCCTTTCGCAAAATCACGCCATTCTGTTACTAACAAATGAAATTGCGTCTCCCCTTGCTCTGTTAATTGATAATATTTACGAGGTGGCCCTTCCGTAGATTCCTTTAAATACGTTTGAAAATACCCTTCTTTCGTCAAACGACGTAACAAAGGGTATACTGACCCTTCCGATATTAAAAATTTATTAGAGATTTGCTGAACAAGTTCATAACCGTAACTATCTTTACGTTTTACAAGTGCTAATACACAAAGTTCAAGCACACCTTTTTTAAACTGAACGTTCAAGTGCCATCCTCCTTCCCTATCTCAGTACTGTTCAATACACGGTACCTGCTTTATCCATAATATACCACTTAGTATTATTTATTGCAAGGTACTAAGCTATATTTATTCCCTAAATTTAGAAAATGAACTAACGAAATTCTGAATAAGACTGTGTTATAACTGAGCATCATTACGTTAATATCATTGAGTAATAATCTGATTCACAAGCCACAAACTTATAGCCTTGCAGATGAGGACATAAAAATCATCGCTCGCGTTGTACAAGGCAGTAAAGAATTATTAAGTTTTAGCACAAGTGATTAAAAAAGATAAGATCAATTCTTTTGAAAAGATTTTCTTAGTAACATGATTCAAAATAACCAAAAACAATCCATTATCTAGTAGTTAACATATCCAATAACTTCACTAAAAAAGCCCTGATACCGTAGTATCAAGGCTTTTTCATTTCACAAATTATATAAAACTTACATTTATCTGATAATGTTTTTCTATGATATCACTACTTGTTATTAATTGTTGGCTTTTATGTGGCTGTTTTTCATTTTGCAACCATATAAAATTGTAATAATAGGGAATTAAAAAACCCTTGATACGAATTGTATCAAGGGTTCAAGCCTCTTAGTAAAGAGACATATATTGATCGCGTTCCCATTGGTGAACTTGTGTTCTAAAGATATCCCACTCAATCTCTTTCGCTTCGATGAAGTGCTCAAGTAAGTGTTCTCCTAGTGCACCGCATACTACTTCATTAGATTGTAATGTAACTAACGCTTGCGCTAATGTTGCTGGTAAGTCAACGATACCTGCTTCTTCGCGCTCTTCTTTTGTCATTACATAGATGTTACGGTCTACTGCAGCTGGTGGAGTTAATTTGTTTTTAATTCCATCAAGACCTGCAGCTAATAATGTAGCCATTACTAAATATGGGTTTGCAGCTGGGTCAACACTACGTACTTCTACGCGTGTACTAATACCACGAGATGCAGGGATACGTACTAACGGGCTACGGTTTTGTGCAGACCATGCTACGTAACAAGGTGCTTCATATCCAGGTACTAGACGTTTGTATGAGTTTACAGTTGGGTTTGCTATCGCTGTAAATGCTGGTGCATGTTTTAAAATACCTGCGATGAAGTGACGAGCATCATCACTTAATTGTAAGTCACCGTTTGCATCAAAGAATACGTTCTCACCATTTTTAAATAATGATAAGTTACAGTGCATACCTGAACCGTTCACACCGTATAGTGGTTTTGGCATAAACGTTGCGTGTAAACCATGTTTACGAGCAATTGTTTTTACAACAAGTTTGAATGTTTGAATGTCATCACATGAGCGAATTGCATTTGCATATTTAAAGTCAATTTCGTGCTGTCCTGGAGCAACCTCATGGTGAGATGCTTCAATTTCAAATCCCATTTCTTCAAGTTCAAGAACGATATCACGACGACAGTTTTCCCCTAGATCCATCGGCGCAAGGTCGAAGTATCCACCGTTATCGTTTAATTCTAATGTTGGATTTCCTTTTTCATCAACCTTAAATAGGAAGAATTCTGGCTCTGGTCCAAGATTGAAGTCTGAAAATCCTAAAGCTTCCATTTCTTTTAACACACGTTTTAAGTTGTTACGTGGGTCTCCATCAAATGGAGTGCCATCTGCATTGTAAATATCACAGATTAGTCGAGCTACTTTACCTTTTTCAGCTGTCCAAGGGAAAATTACCCAAGTGTCTAAATCAGGATATAAATACATATCAGATTCTTCAATACGTACGAAACCTTCAATCGAAGATCCATCAAACATCATTTTGTTATCAAGAGCTTTCGTTAATTGTCTCACTGGAATCTCTACGTTTTTAATTACCCCTAAAAGGTCCGTAAATTGTAAACGGATATACTTTACATTCTCTTCTTTCGCCAAACGGAAAATATCTTCTTTTGTGTATCTAGACATTATAAATTCCTCCTTAGTCCCTCTAATCGCCTTCAGAATCAGTTATCTTTAGTGAAAAAATCTTGAAATGTCACCTTGTCGCAATGAAGTTCGATTGAATCTACCTGTATGTTGTAGTTCATCTCGAAGTATTTTGCGAAGCTCAGTTTTTGAAATTTCTTTTGTTTCTTCTTTTACTTTCACTGCTTCTGTTTGATTTTCTTTCATTAGTAACACTTGCTTAATACCAGCCATATTCAAGCCTTGATCTAACAAATCTTTAATCTCTAACAACTTATCTACATCGTTAAATGAAAATAATCTACGATTCCCCTTTGTACGGGTTGGAGAAACAAGATTATGCTCTTCATAGTAGCGAATTTGACGTGCAGACAATTGTGTTAAATCCATAACAATACCAATTGGAAACAGCGGGGCAGAACGTCTATCTTCTTTCATTTTTCAGTTCCTCCTTCGCCTTAACTGCTTCTCATTTTATAACATGTTATGTTTAGTGTCAATAGATGTTAGCTTTTCTTACATGATTTTTTTATAAATTTTTTCATTCTTTTTTCTAATCGCATAAATCGTTACTTTTATACGAAAAAAGCTGCCGATATCGACAGCTCCCCTTTAAGAAATTGTTAATAAATTCTTTTCAATCAATTCATCAATCGCAGAACAAATCGCAATTTTAACATGCGAATACGTTAATCCACCTTGCACATATGCAACATACGGCGGTCTAATCGGACCATCAGCAGACAATTCAATACTTGCACCTTGAATAAATGTTCCCGCCGCCATAATTACATCATCTTCATAACCTGGCATATAGTTTGCATACGGAGTAAAATGCGAATTAATTGGAGATGCATATTGAATCGCTTGGCAGAAGGCAATCATACGGTCTTTATCATCAAATTGAACAGATTGAATTAAGTCTGTTCTTGGTGCATTCCACGCTGGTGACGTGTTCATTCCTAACTTTTCTAAAAACGCAGCTGTAAAAATTGCACCTTTCAGCGCTTGTCCTGCAACATGTGGCGCTAAGAAGAACCCTTGATACATTTCTTGCAGACTGTATAAAGACGCTCCAGCTTCCGCACCAATTCCCGGAGATGTTAAACGATATGCACACGCTTCAACATACTGTTCTTTACCGACAATGTAACCACCAGTTTTTACAATTCCCCCGCCTGGGTTTTTAATAAGCGAACCCGCCATTAAATCTGCACCAACATGACACGGCTCTTGCTCTTCAATAAACTCACCATAACAGTTATCTACAAACACAACAACATCAGGTTTAATTTCTTTAACAAACGCGATCATCTCTTTAATTTGAGAAATAGTAAACGATGGACGAGTAGCATAACCTTTCGAACGCTGAATACCGATCATTTTCGTATTACTATGAATCGCTGCTGCAACAGCTTCAAAATCAACAAGCCCACCTTCAGTTAGCGGAACTGCATTGTAACCAATATTATATTCTTTAAATGAACCTACACCTTTCCCACGCACGCCAACGATTTCCTCTAACGTATCATACGGTTTTCCAGTGATGTACAATAACTCATCTCCTGGACGTAAAATACCGAATAACGCTGTAGAAATAGCGTGAGTACCTGAAATAATTTGCGGACGAACAAGTCCAGCTTCCGCTCCAAACACATCAGCATACACTTTTTCTAACGAATCACGGCCAATATCATCATAACCATAACCTGTCGTCGGGATAAAATGCGAGTCACTAATTTTATGTTTACGAAAACTTTCTAATACACGAAACTGATTACTTTCAATTACTTCATCCGCACGTTTATGTACTTCTGTAATCTGACTCTCTACTTCTTTTACGATTGGAGCAATTTTTTCTCCATTTTTCAAACGATCAAACATTTTTATTTTCTCCTTCTTCCACTAAAAATCTCTTTAATTGCACATTAAGCGATGAATGAGTAAAAATATACCCTGCACAATCATATACAAATTTATCTTCCAGAAACTCCATCTTTGCTAATAGCGTTTCCGTCTTTAAAAGCGTTAATAACTTACCTTCACTCGGAGGGATTTCTACTCGATAACGATCCATTTCTTTCTTCATTTTCATTTCTATCGCTTCTTTTATACGCAATAAATCACTTTCTTCAAAAGCACTAGTCATTAAGAAATCACTTTTCGGAAACGGAATAAAGTTTTGATGTAATTCATCTTTTTTATTATATAACGTAATAATAGGAATATGATTAATTTCAAGTTCTGATAATAATCGTTTTACTGTTCTTTCATGCCCTATGTAGTTAGGATCCGCAGAATCAACTACATGTAAAATAACATCTGCTTCCCCCGCTTCTTCCAGTGTTGAACGAAAAGCAGCAATTAATGAAGTGGGTAAATCTTGTATAAAACCAACAGTATCAGTTAGTAATACTGTATAACCAGAAGGTAACGGCATCTTCCTCGTCGTTGGGTCTAGTGTTGCAAACAGAAGGTTTTCTTCAAACGTATTAGCTTCCGTTAATCTATTAAACAGTGTCGATTTCCCTGCATTTGTATAGCCTATTAATGAAACTTGAAATACTTTATTGTCTTTTCTTCTCTCACGATATCTTTTTCGGTGTTCCACAACAACTGCAAGTTGTTTCTTTATTTCATCAATACGCGATCGAATATGACGACGATCCGTCTCAAGTTTCGTCTCACCCGGTCCTCTCGTTCCAATACCACCACCAAGACGTGATAAGGACAACCCTTGACCCATAAGACGTGGCATTGTATATTGCAACTGAGCTAATTCTACTTGAAGCTTACCTTCCCTCGACTTCGCACGTTGCGCAAAAATATCTAGTATTAGTTGCGTTCGATCAATTACTCTCGCATCTAATACTGAGGATAAATTCCGAATTTGACTCGGCGTTAATTCATTATTAAATATAATAACATCCGGCTCTAATTCTTCAGTTAGCATTGTAAGCTCTTCTAATTTCCCTTTACCTATGTAAGTTGTCGGATGAAACTTTGGTCGTTTTTGCGTTGTTGAAACTAACACTTCCGCTCTCGCAGTCTTAGCTAGTGATGCAAGCTCTTTCATGGAATGCATAAATTTTTCATCATCATCTTGCGGCAATTGACAGCCTACTAATATGACTTTTTCTTTTTCTTCCATCAAATATGTTCACTCATCCTTTTCGAAATTTAAACCTTCTAATATAATAGCAGAGGAAGCACATTTCATCTAGTTAGCGGGGGAGAAAATTCATGGCATGGGAGATTTTTAGCATCATAGGCACAATCGCTTTCGCACTAAGCGGAGCCATTGTTGCAATGGAAGAGGATTATGATATTTTCGGGGTGTATATTTTAGGAATGGCAACCGCATTTGGGGGAGGTGCCCTTCGTAATTTATTAATCGGTTATCCGATTGTCGCGTTTTGGCAACAAGACATGTTATTCCAAATCGCACTTTTATCAATGACTATTATTTTTCTTTTTCCAAATAAGTTAATTAGACATTGGAAAAAGTGGGAAAATATCACTGACGCTATCGGCTTATCAGCATTTGCTGTACAAGGAGCATTATATGCTCAAAAATTAAATTTACCAATTAGCGCCACAATCGTGGCAGCTGTTTTAACTGGTATCGGCGGCGGTATCATTCGCGACCTTTTAGCCCGCAGAAAACCTCTCGTTCTTCGAGCTGAAGTATATGCCTTTTGGACAATTTTAGCAGGTTTCTTAATTGGCGCTCAAATTATTGTTAGCGATTGGGCTCTTTACATTTTATTCATTTTAATTGTTTGCTTCCGCATGGTTTCTATTCATTACAAATGGCATTTACCGCACAGACGTATCGAAACGAAAGAACGTTCAATGCATAAATAGCAATCTAACCTCTTTACATATCGTAAAGAGGTTTTTCTTTTCTAACGATTTTTTCTTTATATAATGTTTATACTAATTTTTAAAGTGAGGTGAATACAAATGACAAACCACGTTAATAAAGGAGCTCAAAAAAGTTCAGTAAACCAATTTGGACACGACCCTAATTCAGCACACGAAAAGAGCGCTAAAATGGAACGCTTCCATAAAGCGCACCAAGAAAAAGCAAAAAAAGAGTAAACGAACTTATACACAAAAATAGACGCACAGTTTATGTACTGTGCGTCTCCTCTTCGAGCATCAAATCCATACTCGATATTCCAATTAAATCATTTTTATCATACGTATCTTCTTGCAACAACCGCATCGCCTGTGTACGAATTGATTTTTCAACAATATTCCGTACATACCGCCCATTACTAAACGATGTAATTTGCGACGAATACTTCACCGCATGTAAATGATCCCTAAATTTCCATTCAGCTTCTTTTGATAACTGATATTCACGATCTTCATACATTCTCTTTCCAATTTCCAATAGCTGATTTACCGAGTAATCCGCAAATTCAATAATAAATGGAAAACGAGATTGCAGCCCTGGATTTAATGAAAGAAAGTGATTCATCTCTCTTGAATATCCAGCTAAAATCAATACAAAACCATGTTGTTTATCTTCCATATGTTTTACAAGCGTATCAATTGCTTCTTTTCCAAAGTCCTTCTCTCCTCCTCGAGCTAAAGAATAAGCCTCATCAATAAACAAAATACCTCCCATTGCTTTTTTTATTAAGTCTCTTGTTTTTTGAGCTGTATGGCCGATATACTCTCCTACAAGATCAGCACGTTCAGCTTCAACCAAGTGGCCTTTCGATAGAATATTCATCTCAAACAGCAATTTCCCTATCATTCTAGCAACAGTTGTCTTCCCTGTACCCGGATTCCCTTTAAACAACATATGAAGTACTTGCTTCTCAGACTTCAATCCCTTCTCTTGTCTTTTTTTATTCACATAAATCCAAGCATATATTTCTTTTATTATCTTTTTTATATCATCCATCCCAACAAGCTTCCCCATCTCTTCTTCAATTCTCTGCAGCATTTCATGTTTAATTGTAGTTTCATTTGAAATTACCGTTTTATTTTCTGTGGCTGGCAAAGAAATTTTCTTTCGATGGTTTAACACAATATTAATTTGATTGTTGTTTTTCTTTCGCATCGATTGTTCCATACAATCACCTCATTTTATCCCGCTATTTGCGGGCAGTAAGACTCCCACCTCGACATTCAGCAAACGCTTGGTATTTAAGCGGGAGATAACCGCCCGTAAATGCCCGATTGGTTCAACTAATAATCGCAGAGGATGAACAAAATCCCCACTGATTATAGTTTCACTTTATCCACTCACCAAATATTATTATTCCTGTCCCCCTTGTAAATGCCTATTTTCAGAAAAGTTTGCTATAATATAAGAAATAATTAAGGTGGTGGGACTATGGAGACAACGGAATTCCATGATACAATACAAGCCTTTTCTATTTTTTTATTGAATAAAGGCCGAAAACCCTCAACTATTAAACGTTATGTTTATGACGTTGAAGACTTCGGACATTGGTTAGAAAAAAACAAAAAGCTCCCTTCCAGTAATATATGGGCTACACTTTGTACAAAAGACTACGAAGATTACTTTTCCGATTTAAAAACGAATCGACATTACTCAGAAAAAACGATGCATCGTGTATTTACTGTATTAAATAGAATGCATCACTTTCTAAACATTCCCAATCCATTGAAGAATATGGAAATATCTATTCAACCAGACCGTACACTTCGTAACGAAGATTTCATTTCACCTGATGAAGAAAAAAGATTAAAGTATATAGTCACTTCATTAGAAGGACTTTCAGAAAAACAACTTCCTGTGCGCCCTTTATTAATGGATCGCAATATTGCTATTTTAAATCTATTGATCGACTACGGTTTATCCTTACAGGAACTTACAGCATTAACAATGCATCACGTTCACTTTGAAACTAACACATTGTCAATCCCAGCAACCGCAGGTGTAGAAAGAACAATTACATTAGCAAAAGAAGACAAAAAACAACTATATAATTATTACAAAAGTATCCCAGAACCAGTTCGTCCTAAGTATCATAGTGATGATTCATTGTTTGTCGCATTTGATTTTAACCGCGGAACATACAGGTGGGTATATGAAAATGATGCACCAAAGGCATTAACGGAAATTGCTATACAAAAAATGATTCGCCTCGAAGTGGCTAGAGCCAATTTACGTAAAGGAATTTCAGGACAACATTTTCGTAACACCTATATTTTAAACTTAATAAAAAAAGAAACTCCTGAATCAGAAATTATAAAACTCGCTGGATTCAAATCAAAAATTTCATTAAAGCGATATTATCAATACGCAGAAAATAGAAAAAACGCCTTATTGTAAGGCGTTTTTTCTATTTTTTCTTTAAACAAACGATTTTACTATGACCATTTAACTAATTTCTGCATCTACTATGATGAGTTTCGTTCACATTTTCATGAGAAAGGAGAGATTTAATGTCTCGTTATAACGACAGTCAAAACAAATTCTCCAAACCATGCTTTCCAAGTAGCGCCGGACGAATCCCAAATACTCCATCAATCCCAATTACTAAAGCTCAACTTAGAACATTTCGTGCGATTATTATTGATTTAACAAAAATAATCCCAAAACTTTTCGCAAATCCATCTCCCCAAAACATTGAAGATCTAATCGATACATTGAACCTACTAAGTAAATTTATTTGTTCACTAGACGCTACTTCCTCCCTGAAAGCACAAGGGTTAGCTATTATTAAAAACTTAATAACTATATTAAGAAATCCAACCTTTGTAGCAAGTGCTGTATTTATTGAGCTTCAAAATCTCATTAACTATTTACTATACATTACAAAATTATTCCGAATTGACCCTTGCACACTTCAAGAGCTTCTTAAATTAATAGCAGCATTACAAACTGCTCTAGTTAATTCTGCTTCGTTCATTCAAGGACCTACCGGACCTACTGGACCTCAGGGACCTCAAGGTAACACAGGCGCTACCGGCAATACAGGCGC
>NZ_JAKUFY010000075.1:0-26356 GCF_022663675.1 Bacillus cereus group sp. BfR-BA-01355 | reverse complement strand
TTATTATAATACGAAACGGATTAAGGCAAAATTAAAAATGAGCCCGGTACAATACCGGACTCACTTTTATCAAGCTGCCTAATGAAATAACCGTGTCTAACTTTTAGGGGTTACTTCAGTGCTCTTTCTATACTCATTAAATTATTTTTCGTTCTCTTCTTTTTCCTTATCAAACCATAATAGCTCATCGTCATCCACTTCACCATTATAATTGATTAAAATTTCTTCTCCCGCTTTTATATCCTTATACGCGAAGAAGTTAAAAGTATGATTCTCGAAGACAATTTCATACGTTGCATTCGGATTATATGCATGATTAAATAACATGCCGTATCCTAACAGGAATGCCGTATGATTTACCCCATACTCAAATGCGTAGTCAGCAAGTAACGTTTTTTCAATGTGTTCATGCTGTTCATTCGGATAAGAGATAACTGGTGCTGAGTGAATCAACTCACCCTTTTTAATATCACGAGTTGCAAATACACCTCTATTAAATTCTCCATCACTAAGTTCAGAAGTCTTAACTTCAATCATATTCGTCACCTATATAATTCTTTCTTTGAAGTATTTTATCCCGCTATTTGCGAGGTTCAACTAATAATCAGTAGGTATTAGTCTCACTTTATCTCCTTAAGCTTGGCAGAAAACGCGCAGAAAAGCAATTAAATTACTATCAAGTATTCATTTAAATGAAAAAAGAGCACACATGGTGTGCCCTTTTCAAGAAATATTACTTTTCTAGAATATCTTCTAGTAACTTCACTTGCTCGCTAACAGTATGTAACGTCTTCACCGATATATCATTTCGATGTTTTTCTTCTTCCACACTCGCTAGCACTTCTTCTGTAGCTGTAGAAGTTTGCTGAATTACGTTAGAAGCATGCGTAACATCCTTTACAATATTCGTCGTTTTAACTTGGAAACTTTCTTGATGAATAACAACCTCTCGCATTACTTTATTAATCGCATCAATAAACTTCCCTAAATCAGTTACGTTTGTTAAAACGCTTGCTAACATTTCGTTACACTCTTCTTGTACTCTTTCTGACTTCTCTACCTGCACTTCTACCTTACTTGCTTGATTACTAAACTCCTTCAAAATCCCTTGAATTCTTCCCGCAGAACGATTTGATTCTTCAGCAAGCTTTAACACTTCACTCGCTACAATAGCAAAACCTTTTCCATGCTCACCTGCCCTCGCAGCTTCAATATTTGCATTTAAAGCTAGCAAACTCGTCTGACTTGAAATATTCGTTATTACATCTACAATTTCATTAATTTGTTTCGATTGCATCATTAAATCTCTAAATATAATTCCAGACTGTGAAACAACATCATTTAAACTTCTCATGTTAGCTTCAAAATTTTTTAAAGTATGTACACTACCTTTTGAAATGTCTAAACTTTCATCCACACGAGCCGATGCAGTTCTTACTTGAGAGATGATTTGTTCAATATTTCCCTCCATATCATTCAATACCTCTACCGAACGATACATCATCTCTGATTGTGATTGCGTACCAACTGCTACCTCTTCAAAGGCAAAATTAATTTCACTCATCGATTCCATCGACGCGTTCATATTTTGCCTTAAATGATTGAAATTACTATCTAGTTTCACAACTGTTTCTTCAATAAGCCTTTGCGTCTCTTCTAGCTCCTGAGCTTTTCTCATTACTTCTTGCTTCTCATCACTTAAATGAAGGAGCAGATTAGAACCGATTTTCGTGACGCCCCACATAGCAATTGTTACAATCGCTAACAAACTTGCAAAATTAGCAGCTTCAGACGAGGCTGTATAAGCAAAAAATTGCTTCGGCCAATAGCTACAAAGAATAAATGTGATCACAACAGCTACCCCGCCAAGAATTAAAATGAGGCGCTCACTTAAGTAAATAAGTGAAACAGCTAATGTAAAATAAACCATTTGAAATACAGCCGGGCTTTCATTAAAAGCTTGTACCATGATGTAAGACATGGTAAGCAACATAAATGTCATGATATATTTATACGCTGATTCCATACTTTTTATAAAAGTAAAAAGCGTTCCAAATGCAACGACAGAAATACCACAAATCCAAAACGCTATTGCTCTCTCTGTAAAAATATATCCATAATACCCAATCGCGATTATCCCAAGGCAGAAACTACAAATCGTTATAAACAGTAATAAATGATTTTTCTGTGATTCTTTCTCAAGGTTAGAAAAACAAGTCCTCTTTAACCACTCCATATGAAGCCCCACCTTCTACTTATACATATCAATTACTTCAGTTTAAATACCGCACTCACTGGGTTATGATCGCTATTTTCAAACTTTAAATCTTTCCCTTGTACATTTACAATCTCTACATTCGGTGAAACGATAAAGCCATCAATAATAGTGACGAAATTTTCACCTTCGACATATTTCTTTACATCATCTCTCACAGTCATAACAGACGGATCTACAGCCCACTTAAAGCCACCGTCCGTAAAATCCTTCGGTAACTCTACTAACCACTCAGGACGCTCTTTCACAAAATTCGGATCACTTAATTGAACGTTCGAAACTAATTGATTCCAATCTCCGCCCATTATTACGTAATCACCATTTTCATAATGCTTGTTCATATATTCTTTTAAATACTCTACTTGCTGTTTTCTAATTTTCCCGCCTTCATCATAAGCAGACAAATGTAGATTTACGAGTCTAACATGTTTCCCATTATTAACAGGAATTTTATATTCCACAATTGCTCGATCTAAATCAAACAAACGCTTTGGCCAAGGCTCCATTCCAGGCAGCTGGAACCTCTTCGCTTCTTGAACAGTGTATTTAGAAAACGTACTTAATCCAGCCTCCGCATATCCCATTGGATTTGTTATTGGCACTGGAACCCATTTCGTATCGTAGTTCTTGCCAAATGACGAAACATAATCAGGTAATCCTTTTTTCAAAAATTCATGTCCATTTACATCAAATGAACGAAGTGACTTTATATCAACTTCTTGTAATAGCGCAAAATCACTATTCTCATTTTGTAAAAACGAAAGCATATTCTTTAAATTAATTTCCGTTTGCTCTTTACTACTTGAACCAGATCCCTTTCCACCATCCATAAAGAAATCTTGATCCTTATCTAACCCAGCATATCCAATATTAAATGTTGTAACTTTAAATTCATTTCCAGTCGCTAATACGCGCTCCTTATTATTCTCCACCTTCAAGCTTATAACATCAGCAGGCTGTTCTTTAGTAAGTGTCATATACGCTAGAAATCCTCCTACAATGCCCGCTAATACTAAAACACATATAAATACCATTTTTAAAAATTTCTTCAAATAAATGACTCCTTTTCACGCGAATTTATTTTTCTTTATTTTCAGTCAAATAAAATAAAACGACACACATAAGAAACATTTTATCATAATTAAAACTGTATATCACTATATTTAGTTGATAAGTAATCGATCTCATTTTAATTACTAAAAAACCTTCAGACATCAAAAAAAGAAAAGTTACACCCACCTCCTCACTAGAAATTAAACGGTATATTTAGTACACTATATGTAATAATCAGAGGCGATGGAGTTCGCCATAACTGCTGCTTAGCTAATGACTCCTACCAGTATAACTACTGGTAGGAGTCTATTTTTTTGAGCAAGCTATTTAAAGAGGTGAAGAAATTGATTTATATTATCGTTGGCATAGCCGGTATATTAGGAGCCCTTTCTCGCTATTATTTAGGTCTTACTATTCATACTTCATGGAATCATTCATTTCCGCTAGCTACATTGCTCATCAACTTACTCGGCTGCTTCCTATTAGCGTGGCTAACTACCTATATCGCTCGGCGAAACATCTTACCATTAGAAATTATCACAGGCATTGGGACTGGATTCATTGGTTCCTTTACGACGTTTTCAACATTTAGTGTAGAAACTGTGCAACTAATCAATCATTCTGAATGGGATACGGCTTTCTTATATGTATCATGCAGCATACTTGGTGGTCTCATTATGTCTGGTCTTGGCTATACACTAGGTGATTTCTTAATTAAGAAACATCTTACGGAAGGTGATCACTTATGATAGAAGCTTTATTAGTGGCAACAGGTGGATTTTTCGGCGCGATTACACGATTTGCAATTAGCAATTGGTTTAAGAAAAGAAATAAAACACAATTTCCAATTGCTACATTCCTTATTAATATAACAGGGGCATTTTTACTTGGATATATAATTGGCAACGGAGTCACTACAGGCTGGCAACTATTATTAGGTACTGGATTTATGGGCGCATTCACTACATTTTCTACGCTTAAATTAGAATCTGTTCAGCTTCTCAATCGTAAAAAACTGTACATCTTCCTTTTATATTTAAGTGCTACTTACATAATTGGTATCGCCTTTGCCTTCCTTGGAATGAAGCTAGGCGGAATATAAAAAAAAGCGACTCTAACCAGTCGCTTTCTTTCATAAGAAGTATGTCCCGCCATATGGAATGGAAAATAAACCAGCTGGATGTACATCGTAATGTACAATTTGCATCGGAAGTTGTGAATACGGCATATACTGACTTTGCATCATTTGTGCAAAATATGCTTGTTGTTGCATTTGAATAGCCTGATTCACAGCATGAATTGTCCCTTGTGCCCCAGCCAGCGTAATAGCTGCTCCTACTTGTCTACCATTATAAAAATAATGATTCATCATGATTCATCTCACTTATTCTTTTTCTTCCATATGGTATGTTTCTATTTCATAGTGAGTGTTTTGTCCCTATTGGTAGCTCCTATCTATTGCCCTTTTTCAGCTTTGAAGTAATAAATCCAAATAGTAATACACCAATACCACTAAGGAACAATACATAACTTATCGGTACTAGGAAAAAGAAAGGTTCTTCAAGGAATCCATCCGCTCCTATTTTACTGTTTGAAGCATGTATAGTTAAAGAAATAATCGCTAAAATCATTAAAGAAATAGCTACTACGTATTTATTTTTCATTTCACATTCTCCTCTACTCATGTAATTCTCCTTAGATCGTTAACATCATATTATCTAAAACAACATTAACAGTCAATAATTATTTATTGTTTAACAATAAATAATTATTGACTAAACTAATAACAAAAAGGTTTACGAAGCATCTTAAATCACTTCGCAAACCTTCTAAATCATAAATATTTACACTTCAAACCTCTTGCTTAATACAACATACATTGCGCAAAATAGCACGAATATCCCAGCATAAATTAATAAAACCTCTACACTAAACATATCCGACAATGGACCAAATATTATTATTCCTAAAGGAAGCGCGCATGAATTCGCAATTTGTACAAGGCTAAACATCCGCCCGTGCATCGATGGTTCTACTTTCTCCTGCAATAACACAGTAACTGGTGTATTGAAGCACGGCATTGTTATACCAATTAAAAAATTAAATACTAAATACATAGTAAATATCGGTGCTATTCCGAGTCCAATCATAAGCAGTCCATATAATGCACAAGCTAGCGCTGTTGTATGCATACGATTAGGAAAACCACCCCACGCCGCAATCAATACGCCACCAGCTGCCGCACCCGCACTAAAGGTCATCTCACTCGCAGTAAGTCTCCACATTTCGGCCCCGAAAGAACGAGTTACCATTAAAGGCGTTAAAAAAGCAGCTGGACTTATTAAAATCATGACGATAATCAATAAAAGGATTAGCCTTTTAATAAATACATTTTCTTTTAAATAAGAGAACCCTTCTTTAATTCCTTGTAGATTAGATTTTTGCTTACTCTCTACATTCACATGTCCTTCGACCTGAATAACAAACATAATACTAATTCCAAACATGGCTGTAATAACATCAATAAAAAATGTTGTTTCAATGCTGGCAATAGAAAGAATCGCAGCACTTGCTGCTGGAGAAAGAAACATAATTAAAGATGTAATACTGCTATTTATTCCATTTACTTTCATAAGATACTCTTTCGGAACGATTTGCGGAATTAATGCATTCACAGCTGGCGTTTGTACTCCTGTTCCAGCTGAACGAATGAGTAACACAATAA
Organism: Bacillus cereus group sp. BfR-BA-01355; assembly: GCF_022663675.1. Lineage (NCBI taxonomy): Bacteria > Bacillati > Bacillota > Bacilli > Caryophanales > Bacillaceae > Bacillus > Bacillus cereus group sp. BfR-BA-01355. The sequence goes on along the minus strand of NZ_JAKUFY010000075.1, from coordinate 20,303 downwards.
AAAGTAACCAAATACTTTTATATCCTGTTAAAAATAAACTTGCTAAAACTAACGTCGCAATCGCTATAACCCCATCCGATAACATAATCATCTTTTTACGGTCATAACGATCAATCCAAACACCTGCAAACAAAGATATCGCAATTTGTGGTAGAAAACCGCAAACAGTTGAAATAGTCAACATCACTCCTGATGATGTTGTAAGGGTGATATACCATATAATCGCGTATTGCACGAGAGAGGAACCGAACAACGAAATAGTTTGAGCGGTCAAAAATAATATAATTTTCGTTTTCCAATTGTTTTCACTCATATGTTTCACACCCCCTTAACTAATCCTGTCTCTATATCAAAGATGCTATCTGCCCAATCAAGATAAAAACTTGCTTCGTGAGATACGAGTATAATGCTGCCCTTAAACTGAATTAGCGCCTTTTGCAAAGCTTCCTTCGCTTCTGCATCTAAATGATTTGTCGGCTCATCTAAAATTAAGAAGTTACAAGGTGATAGTAATAATCCGCACAGTTTCACCTTCGATTGTTCACCACCACTTAACGTCCGAATTTCTTGCGAAACGTGCGTATCCTTCACACCACACGCAGCTAAATGATGGCGTATTTCCTTCATATTCAGTTTAGGAAACTGTTCTGAAATAATTTGAAGCGGCGTTAAAGAATCATTGCTCCAATTTAAATCTTGCTCATAATATCCAATCTTTATTTGCTCTGAAAAGTGAAACTCTCCAGAAATGCTAGCAATATTTCCAACGATTGTTTTTAATAAAGTAGATTTCCCTACTCCATTGAAACCTGTAATAACAAGTTTTTGCCCACCCATTACTGAAAAATTTAACTTTGGTAAGAGAGCGAAATCGTAACCAACTTCAAGGTTATTTACTTCAAGAACTGTCTGAACTGAAATGGGAAGTTCCTGAAAATGAATAGACGGTTTATGAGTAAAACTTGGTGGCGCAATTCTTTCCATACGCTCCAATTGTTTTCTACGACCTTGCGCTATTTTTGAATTCACCCCAGCAATATTTCTACGAATATACTCTTCCGTTTTTTCAATTTTCTTTCGCTGTGCATAATATTGGCGAATATAATCTTTTCGCAAATGCTCCTTTTGTCTTACAAAATCTGAGTATTTTCCGTAATACTTCTTAACCGTTCCGAACTCTACATCACATATGCAAGAAGTTACCTTTTCCAGAAAATCAAAATCATGTGATACGACAATAAACGCTCCTTCAAAATTCATTAAATAATTAGCAAGCCACTCCACATGCTCCTTATCGAGAAAATTCGTCGGTTCATCTAGTAATAAAATAGTAGGCTCTTCTAATAAAAGCTTTGCTAAAATTACCTTTGCACGCTGCCCTCCGCTTAATTCACCAATAACACGATCCATCCCAATCGCATCAATACCTAAACCGGCTGCCACCTTATTTATTACGCTGTCTACTGAATAAAAATCACGAGCCTCAAGCTGTTCTTGTATTTCAGCTGCTTTCAATAGTTGATTCTCATCTCCAGTCATCGCACTTTCTTCATATAACTTGTTCATTCTCTTTTCCATTTCATACAAATCATAAAAGGCTCTCTTTACATATTGTGAAATGGTATAACCCTCATCAATTTCTGCGTATTGATCAAGATGTCCAATTTGAATATTGGGTTGCCACTTTATGTCTCCCTTATCAGAAATAATTTCTCCCACCAATATTTTCATTAATGTGCTTTTCCCTGCACCATTCTGTCCAACAATTCCCATATGCTCGCCTTTATGCAAATCAAAAGAAGCATTTTCGTATAATACTTTATCAATAAAACTATGTGATAAACTTTCAACTTTAAGTAAACTCATTTTTATTCCTCTTTTCCTGAAATTAAAAAAAGCAGAGAGATAGCGTCATTCGACACTAGCCCTCTGCTTCGTGGTTTTTCCCATACTACTCCAATTTACAGTAAAAGCTCATCGGAATAATATACACAAAGGGCCATAGACAAAGCATTGTCTATGGCCCCTTAATCTATTTTATACATCAACTGAAAAACCATAACCAAATAAGCATAGATAAACTATACTTTTTTAGAAAAGTTATTCAGTCGATGAATATAGGGATTTATGCCCCTTGATTAAGCTCCGTACAACGCTTCACCGTATACATTTGTGCGGAGCAAAGTTTTCTAATGAGTTTTACAAATTTTATATAAAGCATGTTCTGCACCTTCCTTAATACTTAAAAGGGATTTTAGCATATGGTTTTACGAAGCGTCAACATTACTTCCGAATCTTTCAACTACTTGCTTTCAAAATATTGCTTCTGAAACATACACATTCTTATCGCATTATGATAGTTACCATCAACGAAAAACTCATCGATAAGCTCACCTTCTACCATAAATCCAACTTTTTTATAAACATGGACTGCTTTCTCATTTTCCTTATCCACAACTAAATATATCTTATGCATATTTAATACAGCGAAAGCATAATCCATCGCTAAACGCGTCGCCTCTGCTGCATAACCATATCCTTGATAATTTGGATCAATAATAATTTGGAATTCTGTTCTACGATGAATATAATCGATTTCTACTAACTCAACTAATCCAACCATCTCATTGTCTTTCTCAACGATAAATCGGCGTTCGCTTTGATCATGTATATGTTTATCGTATAAGTCTTGCAGCTCCACAAATGCCTCATACGGCTCTTCAAACCAATACGACATAATATGGGCATTATTATTCAGTTCGTGTACAAACTTTAAATCTTCTCGTTCTAATGGACGTAACTTCAATTCCTGATTCATTCCTATAACCTCCAAGTAAAAGAAACCTCTTCACTTAATTTCTCAATTTTTTTCGATTTCAAACGCCCTAATTTCATTGTAAACTTTCAAGCAACTTGAAGGTCAAGATGTAAAAAAGTAGTGCAAACTTACGTCTGCACTACTACTCTTTTCTCAAATCTCTCATATTCGATATGTATAAAGCAATAACTAAAACAAGAATTGCTCCTGCGTATAATAACGTCTCCATCGGTTCCTCATGAGACACAATAATCAACCGAATTAAAGCCGTAATTCCGATATAAATAAAATAACGTAACGGGAAATGATAATTCGATTTAAAATACTTAATAATTAATGCAATAAACTCGAAGTATAAGAAATAGACGATGATACTTTCAACCAATTTATAAGACGTATACTCTTTTGACGAAAAAATATACTGCACAAACGTGATCGTCTCATTCACTAAGAAAATCGATAACACAATGGATAATATAATTAAAGCTATATTTAATATCCATTGCAAAATACTAGCTATAACATGATCGATATTAAACGACTTCATTTTATCTTTAAACTCCCCTTCGTATAAGTACTTATTTATTATAGCAAAATTACGATTGGAAAGAAGTTAAATCATATATTCGTCCTTTGTTGTTGCCAGTATAGGCCAGATTTAGTGTGTGGAGAATTCTGTTTACAACCATACCTGACGAAACATGGAGAAACTCTTTCAAATTACCGTTCGTACATGTCGTACTAATGAGCAATGCATAATCTCGTATAGCACCCTCATGTGCCACTTTTGAAAAATCTTTACAACTTGTACAACGCCAACCCTTCTTAACTTTAACCATTGGAATAACTAAGCATTTCTCACATTGTACTCCATTTAGCAACTCCTCTTTTTCTATTTTATATTGCTCAAGTATATTTTGTTGAAGTGGAGAATGCTCCGCTATTATTTGATGAATGAGCCTATCTACATTATCTATAACTTTTTTCTTATATTTACTTTTAAACCACTTTATTTTATGAGGTAGATTTGCACTATGAATAATTGTATGAAGAAGATTGTCATCTGAAGATTTTATAATGGTACGAGGCGAGCTAATAACAACGAGGGACTCGATTGGAAGACTAGAAGAAAATCCATGTAAGCTTAACCATTTTTTAAGTTGTATTTCCTGCCTTTTTATTTGTAAAACAGGGTCTGGAAATCCCTCTGAATTTCCTTCTGTTATTCGGATAAGTTGATTAAACTTTGTATCAAATATTAATGTACCTGCTATATTTTTTATCTCAAGAAACAGAAGAAACTTTGTGGAAATGATAATAGTATCAATTTGAAAGTATTGATCATGATTAGATAAGCGAACATCATGTAAAACACTGTACTCTTTCTCAGAAATAAAACTAAGTGGATAATCAATCGCTTGCTCCCCTTTATACCCCGCCATGTGTTTTGCCAAGTTTTCTCCAATTATATTTCGTTTCGGATGATGTACAGGTAACCTTCTAAGAAGCGCTTCTAACTGTCTTATATAAATCGGTATTTTTCTTTCTTTCACAATCACCTCAAACACCCCTTTACAAATATATCAACGATTTTTTCAATATATCTATCACAACTAGCAATATATCAACGATTTTTCCAATATATCTATCATAACTCACAATATATCAACGATTTTTCTAATATATCGATCGGTCGACAATATCCGACACTACCTCACTTCAATCACTCACAGCATATCCTAGAAAAACACCTTCAGCAAAAACTTAAAATCGCATTTCCTCATAAAAAAACCATAACCCGATCCTCCAGCAAAGTTATGGTTTTTATCCTACAACGCCACTCTACCTATAACTTTGCCGTGAATTCCACAAAATCCATTTGTGCCTATACCAACTTTCACCTTTTTCACAATGAAACTATATACGTTAAAATCGTTTCATAACGCTATTACTTCCGCATACCTACACTTTATATAATAACGGTACAGTTCAAACAACGTACTGTACAAATATATGTGGGGGGATTAACTATGAACGAAGCGTTACTATTAGTCGACATACAAAATGATTACTTTGAAGGTGGCAATATGGAATTACATCAACCTGAAAAAGCCGCACAAAAAGCGAAAGAAGTTTTGAGAGTATTTCGCGAAAAGCATAAAACAGTTATTCACGTACAACATATTGCGAACAACGAAGGGGCTACTTTCTTCTTACCCGATACAGTAGGTGTTCAAATTTATGATGATGTACAACCGATTGCTAACGAAAGAGTCATTCAAAAACATCATCCTAACAGTTTTTTAAGAACAAATTTATTAGAAACATTAAAGACAGAAAAAATAGATCAACTAGTCATTTGCGGTATGATGACTCATGTATGTATTGATGCAACAGTACGCGCTGCCAGTGACTTCGGATTTCAATGTATTGTAATTGAAGATGCTTGTACAACAAAAGATTTAGAATTTCAAGGAAATCTAATCCCCGCAGTACACGCTCATCAATCGTTCATGAGTGCATTAGAGTTTGGTGATATTTATGCAACAGTCATGTCAGCAAACTGTTTTATAAACAAGAGCAAATAAAAAATTACAGTTCAAAAAAAGAAAGGATAAATATCTTATTCTTTCTTTTTTTCCATTGTCTTAATGACCGTATTTATACGATAATCACCATAATGTAAAACATCTGCAAGAGTCTCTTCTAATTGCTGATGCGAAGATGTGTGAAGAGTCATGACATAGCACCCATCGCCGCTTATACGATACATTCCAGTAATTACGTCCGTTTTTTCAAAAAAGTTTTGAATTTGATTATGATAGTGCGGTGCATGCAAAAATAGTGTAACAAAGGTCATAATAGATCCTTCTAGCTTAGCCCTGTTGATATTTATCGTATATTTTTGAATGACACCTGCCTCTTCTAATTTATGAATTCGTTTCCCGACAGCCTGACCAGTCAAATGTACTATCTCCCCAATTTCCTTCCAGTTCATTCTAGCGTTTTCTTGTAGTAATTGTATAATCTTAAAATCTGTTGAATCAAACATGGACATCCCCTTCCTATACGAAACGAATTCTATAAAATCTTCATTTCCCCTACAGTTTTGCTCGAAAATTTTGCAATACAATCGATTGGCTCCATTAGGAATTACATTATTGTTAACGACTTTCCTTCTTCATTACAATGTATTTGTTGGATTACTCGTAGGCACTACAACAAGCTAGCGATTTTTTATAAATATGAACATTTTTTAGGAATTAGTTTATCTTTTTTTAATGTTTTATTTAGAGGCAGTTTATAGTCGGGTATTAACATAAGAAACGTAGCAACTAAGTTCATATATGACGCACTGCTACTATAATCGCAAACCGTACTAAAATAAGGAGACGATAAAACATGAACAAAAAAACAAAAGCACTATCATCCGTACTGCTCGGATTCACATTAGCATTAACAGGGTGTGCTGGTACTAAAGCTGAAGAAAATCATAGTAAACAAAAACAAGAACAAGTTGCTAAAGAAACAAAAAAGGAAAATAAATTAACTAAAGGGCAAAAAATGGCTAATATTCTTAGCAAGACAAATTGGCAAGGTACACGAGTGTATGACAAAGATAAGAATGACTTAACAAAAGAGAATGCAAACTTCATTGGTCTTGCAAAATATGATGCGAAGTCAGGCAGATATGAATTTTTTGATGCTAAAACAGGTGCAAGTCGTGGCGATAAAGGAACTTTCTTTGTCACAAATGATGGGAAGAAGAGAATATTAATTTCAGAATCAATGAAGTATCAAGCTGTCGTTGACATGACAAAACTAAATAAAAATGTATTTACTTATAAACGAATGGGGAAAGACGCTAACGGTAAAGATGTAGAAGTTTTCGTTGAACATGTTCCATATAAAGAAAAAGAACTTTCTTTCACTGATCCGGACAAGCAGCTGAACACGACTACAGGAGATATTGTTAAAAATGTTGATGGAGATAAAATTTTAGGCGGTACCCTTTGGCACGGAACAAAGGTATTAGACGAAGCTGGTAACGATGTAACACAATTTAATTCGAATTTTATAAGTCTAGCAAAATTTGATGACAAATCTAATAAATATGAGTTCTTCAATAGCGAAACAGGTCAAAGCCGCGGTGATTATGGCTACTTCGATGTTGTACATGAAAATAAAATAAGAGCCCATGTTTCAATTGGAAATAATAAATATGGTGCTGCTCTTGAACTTACTGAACTAAATAAGAATAAATTTACGTATAAAAGAACTGGTAAAGACCAAGCTGGTAAGGATATAACTATATTCGTTGAACATGAACCTTATAAAGGGGATATGAAACCACAATTTAGCTTTTAAAAACGTTTAATTAAAGATCCTGTACTGAGTTGCAAGATCTTCCTTAAGACAAAATCATTTATGATTCTCTTGAAAGAAATCGTCTCATATCCCCCCTCAACACTTCAGCTTAATTGTTGAATATAACAACTTTAAAAAGCCTTACTACACATAAATTGTAGTAAGGCTCTGACTATTTAAGATAAACATTAAACGACTTCATTATCTCTATACAAATAAAGTTTAGCAAATAACGTTACTATCTCCTCCAAAGAAAAGAAACCTTATTTCAACTTTCCTATTGATAAGTTAACACGATAGTTCCCGTATTTTAATAGTCGTCCTAGAAAGTTATCTAAGTCTTCGTTGGAAGCAAAATGTGTTTTTAATAAATAACACCCCTCACCACTTATACGGTGTACTTCAGAAATCCCTTCTTCTCCTTGAAAGAAATTCATAAACTCTTGGTGATTAGCTGTTGTTACGAACAAAGTAACAAATGCAGTCACTACTTGTCCTAATTTGATTCGGTTTATTGCAATTGTATACTGTTCAATAATCCCTAAATCCTCTAATCTTCGAATTCGATTTCCTACAGCTTGCCCCGTCATATGTATTTTTTGGCCAAGTTCTTTCCATTGTATTCTTGAGTTTTCTCCTAATAATTTCAGTATCTCAAAATCTGTTTGATCAATGATATAAACCAATCCTTTCACCGTGAAAGTAGAAAGCCCGAAAGTGTTTCGCCAACTTATTCTGCTTATCGATACAATTCACTATACTTAGTTTATCCTCTTACATCACATTATTTATCAGCTATATTTACTTATAACACAGAGGACACAACAAAAAAATACATCTAGATTTAAAGGAGGTTACAAATATGTTATTACAAGAAATTCTATCGTTCAATGAACATTTTGTAGAAAATAAGGAATACGCTCCTCGTGAAGCGACAAAAATGCCTAAAAAACGTATGGTTGTTGTTTCTTGCATGGATGCTCGTTTAATTGAGCTACTTCCAAAAGCATTAGATATACACGATGGTGATGCAAAGGTTATCAGAAATGCAGGTGGTAAAATTGCTTCTGCTTTCGATAGTGTTATGCAAAGTGTTGTAGCATCAGTATACGATTTAAATGCAGATGAAATCTTCCTTATTGGACACCATAGATGTGGCGCGAGCCAAACGAATCCAAAAGGAACACTTCAAAAAATATTAGATCGCGGAGTAGCTTCATCAGAAATTTTATCAGCGATTGAATATGCTGGTATTGACCTTGAAAAATGGTTATTCGGATTCGATGATGTTTGCGACTCAACGCAAGCTAATGTTGATTTAGTAAGAAATCATCCACTTATCCCAAAAGATGTTCCTGTACATGGTTTAGTTATTGACCCTCACACAGGTAAATTAGATGTAGTGGTTGATGGATATAAAGCGTTAAATAGTAAAACAAAATAATAATTATCACGTATATGAAGGGAAGTTATGAGATATGAAAAAACAAGTATTAGATATGAATAGACAAGAAGCTACGCAAAAAATTTTAGCGGCAAAAATTGAAAAAGGGTTAACTTGGGAAGAAATTGCAAAAGTAAGTGAACACTCTGAGACTTGGGTTGTAACAGCGTTATTAGGACAAGCTACAATGACACGTCCAGAAGCAGAAAAAATTGGTAAACTATTAAAATTAGATGAAGAAGTAGTTCAAGCATTAACAGTAGTTCCACTTCGCGGCCAAGTGATGGAAATGCCTCCTACGGACCCGATTGCATATCGTTTATATGAAATGATGTTACAATATGCACCAACTATTAGAGAGTTAATCTTAGAAAAAGCGGGCGAAGGTGTAATGAGTGCGATTAACTTCAACCTAGGTGTGGATACACAAGAAGATCCAAAAGGTGGCGATCCTCGTATCGTGATTACACTTAATGGGAAATTCTTACCATTCCGTACATGGTAATTAATTAAAAATCTATCTATATAATTAAAATAATTTTATAGATTTAATAAATCCATCCTTTTTAATCTAACTGTGTAGAAAGGATGGATTTTTACTATGAGATTCTTTTTCGGCAAAGGAGAATAATATGAATAAAAAACACTTTGATACGAGTTTTAGTATTCTACAATGGTTTGTGTTTCTATTAACAAATGCAATTGCGTTACCTATCATTATTGGTGGCATATTCCATTTACCAGTAGAGGATGTCTCAACATTAATGCAGCGGACTTTTTTAGTCGTGGGAGTAAGTTCGTTTCTACAAGCTTGGTTTGGGCATCGTTATCCCATTGCGGACGGGCCAGCCGGTTCATGGGTAAGTATATTTGTCATATTGGGACAAGTCGCTATGCATCAGGGACAAAGTGCAAAAGACGTATTGCAACTTTTAGAAGGCGGATTAATTATTGCAGGTATATTACTCTTCTTTCTTGGTATAACAGGGCTTGTTCATCGAATCTTACGCTTATTTACACCCTTGGTTACAGGAACCTTTCTTTTAATATTATCTCTTCAGCTTAGTGGTGTGTTACTAAAAGGAATGATAGGATTACAAGGATCTGCAACCCATCCTGACTATACAACAGCTACTATTGCTCTCTTTGTTTTTTCCCTTATTACTTTCTTATCAATTAAAGGGAAAGGATGGATGAAAAGTTACGCTGTGTTACTTGGAATTTCATGTGGTTGGCTTTTGTATGCAGTATTAGGAAAATCATCTCATATCCCTTCGCATACAACGCTAGTTAAGTTACCAGAGATATTTGCTTGGGGCACACCTAGATTCGATATTGGAATGACTCTAACTGCAACTTTATTTACATTTCTTTTAGTTGCAAATACAATCGCTGCTATTTCGGCTGTAAAACAAGTGGCTCCATTATCTAAAGAAAATGAAAAGCAAACACTGAACCGTGGTGTATGGGTCGGAGGTATATCACATATTATCTCGTCGTTGTTCTCTACAATTGGAATTGTACCATTACCTGCATCAGCAGGATTTATCCAACTAACAGGACAAAGAAAAGTGAAGTCTTTCCTTATAGCAAGTCTTATATTAGCAGGAATTTCTTTTATTCCCTCAATTGTAAACTTTATATCCTTGCTACCAGGACCTATTGCTAATGCTGCACTTTTAGCTACATTTGTCCAAGTAATAGGCATTTCATTTCAATCCATTTTACGTGAAGATTTAAATCAACGCCGATTAACTATATTAGGAATTTCATTATTAATCAGTTTGGGAATATTGTTTCTTCCAGAAAGTGCATTTAGCGGAGTTCCTTCTTCCTTACAATATGTTTTAAGTAATGGCTTACTTGTGGGTACCATGCTTGTCATTCTATTAGAACAATTTTGGAAAGAGTAAAAAGCGCCCTACTTATAGGGCGCTTTTTTTATAACTAATGACTAATACTAGCAGTTGGATATAATGTTGTTCCTCCAATTGAAACTTTTATTTCATTTGTTAATGGAACGTTTTGTTCATTAATAATTGTTCTCCACCATTCCCATGCAAGACCTGTACATTCTCTTGCTACAATTTTTATATTTTTTGAGTTCGGTGGAAGAGGGATAACTGTAGAGTAATGAGCCGTTTTGTCTTTTCCGCTACCATCCCATGTTTTATGTGTTAGTACTTCGTTACCCTTTTGGTCAAATGTGAATTCATCCCAAGATACATCAAATTGAGCAACGTAAGCACCGTAATGATCAAGTGTCATTTTAGCACTTGAATATTCTGTAGTTGTCGTCTCAATATAATCTGTATTGTTATGAACAGCGGCAGTTGCATTATCTTTTAAGAAAGTGCTTGTATATGAAATTGGATATGCTGGATTTTTAAGACTTAATTCAGCATTATCTTTAATGATATTTCGGATTTCATTGAAATCTTTAGTAACAACCTTGTTATGCTCTTTCGCATCTCCGCCTAATACTACAGCAGTAAAGGTACTTTCTTCAAAAATATCTTTATACTGTCCACTCGTTTCGACGCTGTTATTCTTAAGTAAGGCTTTAAAAGCAGCTTGTACATCTTTACTCTTAGATGTTGTTTCTAATTTTACATAAACGGTTCTACCATAAGCTACATTTGAAACCATAACAGGTGGAGCCGAATTACTTACACCTTTACGAGTTAACTCGTCAAAAGTAACACTATTATCAAAAAGATCGGATGGATTGTTAGGTAGTTCAGCACTTACCGTATAAAATATTTGCTTATATGCCGCTACCATCACTTTCTTCTCTCCATTTGCAACCGCATTAAAATCAATGTTTAGACTGTTATCAAGATATTTAGCGTTAACATTAAGAGCACTTGCGATTTGTGATTTACTATAAACCATAGATTCTGTATACTGCATTCTTGCAGGTAACGTATGTGTTGTAGAATACTTTTCATTCCAAGTAGATACTAAATCGTCTACTGCTCCAGCTACATTACCATATGTCGGATTTTGAACAGTGATTGTATTTTCTTTTCTCATGCCAGGTAAGTCTATACTAATATTCAAAGGCTTTCTCTTAGCCACTAATAAACTCGGTTGATTGTCTGCAAAAGCTTTATTTGCAAGTTGTACAGCTCCTGGATACGTGCGATTCACTACAGAATCAATAATTGAAATATCGACCGGTGACGTTGTAAGTGATTTTTTCTCGCGTTCCACTACTACAAATTTACCATTTGAATTGATACTTTCTTTCGGAACAAAACTCTCTACTTTATCACCATTTACAGCTAAAACCTCTTGATTATTATATTTAAGATTTGCTATACCAGTATCAATGCCACTAGCATTTTTAGTTACATCAGTTACATTACTTGCTTGTGTTTCTGCGAAGGAAATAGATGAATAATTAATAGTGCATAAACTAACTAATAAACATGCAAGGAACTTTCTTCTTTTAGTGTTTTTCTTAATATTCAGAAAAATCACCCCGTTCTTTTTTTAGTAAAATATGATAATGATTGATAAATGATAGCTAATTAATAAACTTACATAAATGCTTTTAAAAGTTCTTGAATTAACGGGATTACGCCACCTACAAATTTTAAAACTGCCATTGCGATTTCCATATTATTTCCTCCTTTTTCTTGCTACGATAATGTGGTTTATCTTTATGCCCTCATTATAGTGACACCTTACACTTTTATCAATACACTCTGATATGCAATATTACATATCAAAAACAAACTGAATTCTTTTAAAAAGTTATACAGAGATATTTTTTTCGTTTGGTACATACTTGAAAAGGTGAAGCATTCTTTTGCATTTTATGAGTAATCACATAAAAAAAGTTGCTGCCTATAAAATACAGACAGCAACTTCAACTAGAGTGTCTTGCATAATCTACGCAAGACATTTTATAACTAATAAACTGCTATTGGCCCATAAGGACCATTAATAATTTCTATTTTTGTTTCAAAAATATCTGTCAAAAGTGTTGGATCCATAACCTCTTCTACTGTTCCAAAAGCAGCAATTTGTCCATCTTTCATAGCACAAATTTTATCAGAGTATTTAGCCGCAAAATTTATGTCATGCATGACAGTCAAAATTGTTCGTCCAAATTCATTAGCTGCACGTCTCAAATGCTCCATCATTTGAACAGAACGAGCAACATCAAGGTTGTTCAAAGGTTCGTCCAAAAGTACATATTCCGTCTCTTGGCACAATACCATCGCTACATATGCCCTTTGTCTTTGACCACCAGAAAGCTCATCTAAATATCTATTCTCTAAACTAGTTAAATCTAAGAAATCAATATATTTAGAAATGATAACCTCATCTTCTTTAGTCAATCTTCCCTTTGAATAAGGAAAGCGCCCAAATCCAACTAATTGTCTAACAGTAAGCCTAGTTACAAAATGATTTTCTTGTCGCAATATAGTCAAAATTTTTGCTAAGTCTTTTGATTTGGATTCAGAAACATCCATATTTGCTACCTGAATTTGACCTTCATCCATATCTAAAAGTCTTCCAATCATCAAAAGTGTCGTAGACTTTCCAGCGCCATTTGGTCCAATTAAAGAAGTAAAGCCTGCTTTTGGTATTTCAATATCCAAAGGTCCTATCTTCACCTTATCAGTATAGAACTTTTTAACATTATCAATTTTTATCATAAAGCCCTCTTCCTTAAAACTATAGTTAAGAATATGATTCCACCAAATAATTCAATAATAACTGAAACTACACCTTGAGCATGGAATACATGATACATTAAAAAGTATGCACTCGTCATTATTAAAAATCCTATAGCAAAAGCCATCGGAAAAATGTATCTATGATCATAAGTTGACGCTGCCTGATAACTCAAAGTTGCTACTAAAAAGCCGTAGAAAGTAAGTGGTCCAATTAGAGCTGTTGAAATAGACATCAAAATAGCTACTAATACAAGCGTATAAATTACACTAGGTTGATATTTAACACCAAAAGAAGTAGCAACATCTTTTCCTAGTGACAAAACATTCAAATTCTTAGAATGAGCCAAAATTAATACTGCTACAATTATGATCATAGGAATTACAAAAGGAAAATATGCAGGATCTGCATGATTAACAGAACCAAATAATCTTGCTTGTAAAATATCAAATTCTGAAGGCGCAAGTAGTTTTCTCATGAAAGTTGACACTGAATTTAGCCCGGTACCAATAATAATTCCAACTAAAAGCATAAGTTGTAAATTCCCGTATTTACCGGAAAGTAACCATCCATAAAGTATCAAACTCATGAAGACCATAACAACAACTTGGAATAAAAATGATCCAATTCCATTAAAATTTATTAATGCACTAGCACCAAAGAAGAATATTGTACTCGTTTGAATTGCTGAATAAAGTGATTCGAAACCTAAAAGCGATGGAGTAATAATTTTATTATTCGTAATAGATTGGAAAGCAACTGTCGACAAGCTATGGCAAACTGCAGCGATAATCATTGCAACAATAGCTACTATCCTTCTCTTAACGACTGGGATAAAAGAAGGTGAATCTATCGGAACTGGATTGTTATAAACTAAAAGTCCATATGAAGAAAGGAGACCTAAAGCAATCAATGTAATCAGTAAAATCCAATAACGTCTTGCTTCCTTCTTAGACCGAAAAGCGCTAGCTGATCTACTTTCATTATGAAGGCTAGAATCGATTTCGACATTTTCTTTTTTTCTATATTCTAATGTGATCATCGTAGCCTCCTTGGTTTTCTTTGTCTCAATAAAATAGTAATAAACACGACTGCTCCCACTGTTGCAAGTATTAAAGAAACAGGTAATTCAAAAGGCTGTATAATTGTTCGAGAAATGATGTCACAGGCAGTTATTGACCCCATTCCGATCACACAAACCCAAGGTAAATTACTCCTAAGATCATCACCTCTAAACATTGAAACGATATTTGGCACAATTAATCCTAAGAAAGGTAAGTGTCCAATAACAGCTGCAACAATTCCAACTGCAACAGATATAAGAGCAGTCCCAAAAAGAACAATTCTATTGTAATTAACTCCAAGGCTTGTTGCGACATCTTCTCCTAGTCCAGCTAAAGTCAATCTATTAGCATACATAAAAATAAGAAAAGTAATGATAACAATCAGCCATAAATATTCATATCTTCCTACCTGAACGTTCGCAAATGAACCTACGAACCAAGTTTCAATACTTTGCGTCTTTTGAAAAAGGAGTCCCAAAAAAGTAGACACTGCAGAAATAACTGCTCCAAGCATCAATCCAATAATCGGGACAATTAAAGACGAACGAAGCTTAACTCTTCTTAAAAATAGAAAAAAAATCATAGTTCCTATAAAAGAAAAAATGATTGCACCAGTCATTCTTTGAACTAAAGTTGGGGCAGGAAATAGTAAATACACAAAAAGCAGGCCTAAGCCTGACCATTCAATAGTCCCTGTTGTAGTAGGTTCAACAAAGCGATTCTGTGTAATGAGTTGCATTACGAGCCCTGCCATCGCCATTGCAGCTCCAGTAAGCATTAATGCAACTGTTCTTGGAACACGAGTGATGAAAAACATCTCCATTCCGTCCTCTTGTCCACGTATATCATAAACTCCAGTAAACAGTGATATAATCCCTAAAATTAGAACAACTATAATCGCTATTATAAAAGGTTTTGTCCATAATTTATTGTGATTATAAAACTGGGGTTGAGAAATATTCTCAACCCTAGAAATTATATTTTTTGACACTGCTTCGTACTCCTTTACACTACTTAGCTAAAGTTTTTGAAATATTTCCAAATAACTCTATATAAGTTTGAATTGATTCATTTGTGTAAGTATCTTCTGGTGCATAAATAACCTGGTTTTTAGAAACAGCAGTTGTGTTTTGAAGAGCAGGTGATTTAGAAATAACATCCTTAGCTGGAGCTGAAGTGGCTGCATCAGATGTTGCAGCATCACGATCTAATACGAAAATCCAATCAGGATTTGTTTGTGCAATAGCTTCAACAGAAACGTCGTCACCTTTATGACCTGCAGTAGAATTTGAAACTTCTAATGCTGGAGTCCAACCGAAAATTTCATACATTGGTCCCCAAACACGACCAGAGTGCGGCGCAGCAAAACCGATATTCCCACCAGTAACGATAACACTCATAACTTTATCTTTTCCGTTATAAGCAGATTTTGCGTTTTCAATAGATTTATCAAAATCAGCTACTAATTTTTTAGCTTCTTTATCTTTATCAAAGATTTTCCCTAAAGTAACTGTAGAATCTTTAAGTCCTTTTACTAAGTTTTCGCCAGGCTTAGTAGCCTTCTCAGATACATCAACATTAAGATCAATAACAGCTGCATTTGGTACTAATTTTTTGATTTCTTCGTAATGACCAGCAAATCTTTGACCAACGATTACAAGTTCAGGATTTGCAGCTGCAATAATTTCAAGATTTGGTTCACGGTGATTTCCAATGTTTTGAACTGAATCATCCTTTTTATATGCTGAATCTGCAGGCATGATATCCTTTGGAGCAGCCGCTAATTTAATTCCCCAATCAGATAAAGTTTCAAAAGTTCTGTTATCCAAAGCAACTACATTCTTTGGGTTTACAGGGACTTTAACAGTTCCATGAGCATCAGTGATTTCAACCGTTTTTGTCTTATCACTACCATTATCTTTATTAGCTTTTGACTCTTTAGTATCATTACTTGGATTTGAGCAAGCTACTAACATTAAAGTAAAAATTGCTAGAATACTCACTAATTTTAAAAGCATAGATTTTTTCATATGTATACTCCTTATAGTGTAATTTATTTCGAAAATGATGACATCCATAGATTGAATTAGAAATTAACTTTTATTCAATTGAATCGCTATTGATAATCATTTTCATTTGAACATCCTGTTAATTAGTATAGTCATTAATTCTGTGAAAATCTTGTGAATGGTGTGAATTCATAAAATCAGGCACCAAAAGTAATATGTGAAGTCAGGCGTGTTGATTAATCATGATTTCCTCTACAAAACACGCTCATTAATAGCTAATATTTTTATAATCCATTTTTTTACGTCTTTTAATACTTCTAAGAAACTATTTGATTATTAGATTCAATAGAAAAAAGAGTAAAACTGAATGAAACAGTTTTACTCTTTTTTCTATTACCTTATTTTATCATTCAATCATTGAATAACCTCTACCATGTATCGTTTGAATATATCTGTCTTTCTTCTCGCACTTTAACTTTTTTCTTACATACCCAATATATAAATCTACTACATTTGGATTTACTACTACGTTATATCCCCAAACTTGATTCAAAAGCATTTCACGGCTTAATATTGTGTTTTTATTCTTGATTAAAAATACAAGTAAGTCGTACTCGCGCTTAGTAAGCGAGAGGTTTTCGCCACCTTTTTTCACAATATTGCTAGATGCATCAACAAAGAGATCTTTAAACTGAAAAAAATTCGTCTCATTTTGCTGGTTACAATCACTTCTCCTTAAAATAGCTTGAACCCTTGCTACTAATTCTTCTTTCACAAATGGTTTTCTTATATAATCATCTGCACCTGCTTGTAGCCCTGCCACGCAATCCTCGCTAGAAATATTGTCGGTCACAATAATTATCGGTGTCGTTTTAACAAGTCGTATTTGTCTGCAAATTTCCGGTCCCGATATACTTAATGAATCCCAATCCAATACGATAATATCCCAATCTTGTTCATATATTATATTTAAACCTTCGTTTTCATTGTGAAGTTTTAAAATGAAATAGCCTTCTTGCGTTAGACCGCTTACGATTTTCTTCGCTAAAGACCTTTCATTCTTAATTACTAACACCTGCCTCACCGATGGTTCACCTCTACTTCAATATAACTTATTTAGATAAAAAAATTATCCCGAAAAAACAATTTAAGATTTATAAATTTAAGATTCCTAAATAATCCATTAAAACAGCTTATTAGGAGAACTCTATATAATCTTACAATAGGTATGGTTAAAAACACAAAACATATGAAGATTGTAATAAATTAAAATTTTAATACAAACTCACCAGTTGGGCGTTTACTAGCAGCTATAGTACCTCCCTACTTATCATCAATAACCATTTTTTTATTCTCTGTTTCAGGGATACCGTCCCATCAACTTATACATTTTATAAAACTACAAAACAAAATACGGTATTTTTTCTATTGCTTTAAACCTAGAAGCCAAACCGCTTCGATATTTTCTGAATATTATGGGAGGATGTAAATACTGTGAACACGGTATATTTAGTGTTTAATTGACCTTATAATAAAAAACAGCGCGCTAAATTAATTTGAAAGGTGCAAAAACATGATTACAAATCAACAATTAGTCATAAACAATTTGGAAGAAAAATTAAAAATATTTACTCATGCAGTTAGTGGAGAACTTACAAAAGAAGAAGATTTCATCATAGCAAATACAGACATTCCTACTGATACATTCAATGTAGTATTGCCAAAATCTCCAAATATCAAAAATGCAGGTAAGATTAGACATGGAATCGATAATTTTTCATATAAAAAATATCCCTTTAGTATTTGGATTGATGCTCAGTATTTAACCGAGGATTGGACAAAACTTATGCAAGAATATGACCTAGAAGAAGCGGAACATAATGTGATGATGAAGCTTGAAAATACTCTTAATGTTGGTCAAAGAATTTCCGATCAACTTATGATTACTAATGTAAAAAATAATGAAGAACTTTTAAAATATATAGACGTATTCATGAGCTTATTTGAGGGTACACCAGAAAAAGACGCATTAGAAAGTTATTTTAATAAGTTTTCTCAAGTAAAATTAGGTTCAGAAGTTCAAATGTTTATTGGATGCATAGATGAAATGCCTGTAACTACTGGTTTATTAATAGAAAGCAAAGATAGTTATGGTATTTATGATGTGATGACAAAAGAAACATTTAGAAGTAAAGGAATTGGCAGTGAAATGTTTCAATTTCTTCTAAATCAAACAACGGATAAACAAAAACCAGTTGTATTACAAGCTTCAGATGATGGGAAAAATATCTATAAGCGATTTGGATTTATGGATGTCGGGGAAATGGTTGTATTTGAATAAGGGGTTTTCTTATTCATCTATAGAGCAGGGTTCTTGAGCTACATAGATAGGAAATGATCCAAGTTTTTATAAAAGAATAAACTAATTGAAAATATTAAGAGCGTGTTTTGACCGATTTTTTTCAAAACACGCTTTTTTATTTATCAAGGTTATTTGCTTAATTTGAACAAACTTTATTCTAAAACAACCTTAATTAAAATTACTTCCAAGAAGCATATCTTTGCATAACAAAAAAGGAAGCATAAACCTGCATTTTATGCAAAGTTATGCTTCCTGTTATATACAAAATAAAAAACCACCAAATATGTATTGGTGGAGACGGTGGGAGTCGAACCCACGTCCAAAAATATCGGCACTTAAGCTTCTACGAGTGTAGTCGATATATTAGCATTTCGCGAACTCTTCGGCCTATCGACAGGCTTCCAAGTTGCTAGTCTGATTGTTCTCTTCCTTCGCCCTCAGACGGCGAACTCCGGCGTAGTCCACTTAGTTTGAGTCCCTTATCCTACCACATGGACGATGGAGGGAGGAACCTTTAGTGCAATTAAGCAGCTAAAGAAAGATTGTTTTGTTTGCCAATTATAGGCTTTGACGTTTTAACGAGGCCGATCCCCTCGACTCGCAACCTAAGCTCGAACTATCCCTGTCGAATCCGTAACGTCCCCATGATAAAAATGGAGCATACGAAGAAAATATCGTGATAGCTACTAAGAGCTGTTTTTCAATGTGCAACAACCTTACATAAGTTATTATAACATACGCGCGCCGTTTTACAAATGTAAATATCTGTATTACATCTTTTGACGATCACGGAACACGCGTGCAATTTCACGTTTCGCTTCTTTCTCTTTTAAATCGTGACGTTTATCATATTGTTTCTTACCTTTTGCTAAACCAAGTGCCATTTTTGCAAATCCATTTTTTAAATAGATTCTAAGTGGAACTAATGCGTAACCTGTTTCTTTTGCAGCGCCCGCTAGCTTATCAATTTCTTTTTTATGAAGAAGTAATTTTCTCGTGCGAAGCGGATCATGGTTGAAACGATTCCCTTGTTCGTACGTATTAATGTGCATATTATGAACCCATACTTCACCATTATGTACACGTGCAAACGCATCTTTCAAGTTTACGCGTCCAGCGCGAATTGACTTAATTTCCGTTCCTTGAAGGACAAGCCCTGCCTCGTATGTTTCTTCAATGAAATAATCATGAAATGCTTTTTTATTTTGTGCAATAACCTTACCTGTACCCTTTGGCATATAACGTCCCTCCTCTATTTTTACTATTGTAACAAATGTTAATAAAAAGCGGAAGTGGCTCGCTCAGAATGTGAGGTGGATGGAGCTTCTGACCTTGAGGCGCTCTTTGCCTCTCGGGAAGAAGTGAAGCCGCCGAACATTCTAGCCACTGTAGCTGGATTCCATTAGAAAGCGGAAGTGGCTCGCTCAGAATGTGAGGTGGATGGAGCTTCTGACCTTGAGGCGCTCTTTGCCTCTCGGGAAGAAGTGAAGCCGCCGAACATTCTAGCCACTGTAGCTGGATTCCATTAGAAAGCGGAAGTGGCTCG